>CAZZWS010000036.1:0-5088 GCA_964657795.1 Beijerinckiaceae bacterium | reverse complement strand
CTGCCAATTCGTTCGTTGCGTCGTTCGCAGGCCAGTGCCGGGCGAACGCCGCAGCGAGGAATTCGGCCGATTCCAAAGCGTAGTCGATGCCTTCTCCGGTGATCGGATTGACGAGGCCGGCCGCTTCGCCGACGACCATCAGCCGGCCCCGCCCCGCGAAGTCGCGATGGAAGTCGGTCCTCAACGGGTAAGCCCGCAAGGGCGCCGTTCGCGTCGCGTTGCCGAGCATGCGGACCAGCATCGGATGCGTGGCGATCAGCTGTTCGAGCCGCTGGGCCTGCGGCATCGCGCGGGGGTCGGACGCATCGTTCGCCTGGCCCTGCGCGAAGGCGCCGCAGCCGATGTTGGCCGAGGTCGGCGACGTCGGGAAGATCCAGCCGTAGCCCGGTAGGTCGACGCCGTCGAAGAACAGCACGACCCGATCGGTGAGTCCCTCGACGCCTTCGAAGTAGGTGCGCGCCGCGTGCTCGACCGCGGGCTTCTTCGTCAGCAGGCCGCAGGCACGCAGCAGTTGCGACTCGGCGCCGGTGGCCAGCACCACGGCCTGCGCGTCGATCACGAGGTCGCCATCCGTGACGACGCGCGCATGCGTGTCGCGGGTCTCGATGTCCACGACCTTCGTGTCGTCGAAATACGTCGGGCCAGCGGTCAGCGCATGGCGCAGCAGCAGGTCGTCGAGCGCGAGACGCGGCAGTACGATCAGCGACGAGAGCCCGACGTCCGCGTCCACGTTTTCATCCTTGCCGAAACGCATCGTGAACTCGACCGTCGTGTCGTGGAGTCCGGGACCGCGCACGTCGACGCCGCGACAGCAATGGCCCTGCGCCACGACGCCGTCGAGGGCGCCGATGCGGGCCAGGACACGTGCGCCGCGGGGCGTGATGCCGTCGCCGCAGGTCTTGTCGCGCGGGAAGCGGGCGCGGTCGACCAGCGCGACGGACAGGCCCTGCTTGGCGAGCAGATAGGCGGCGGTCGAGCCGGCCGGACCGGCGCCGACGATGCAGACGTCGAAGAGGCGGGGTTGCCGCAGAGGCGATGAGGACATCGCTGGATTCTAGCGATGAAGCGATGCGTCTCCCCGCGCTCGGTAGAATGCGCCGGGCTAACCGCGATGCCCGCGCCTCAATACGTCCGGTCGTGGACGTTCACCGATCCGTCCCGCCGATGCCCGCATCGTTGCCCGCAGCACGCACGCGCGCCGCTCTTGTCCTGTCGTTGCTCACCGTCGCGGCGCTCGCCTCGCTCGGCTACTGGATCCGCCTCGGCGTTCCCGTTGCGATGATGGCGGCGCCCGGCGGTCGCATCGCGTGCGTCTCGTACGCGCCCTATCGCAAGCCCGGCGAGTCGCCGTTCACGCCGGGCTATGTCGTCTCGCCGGCGCGCATCGACGAGGACCTGAAGGCGCTGTCGCGTCGCTTCGATTGCGTGCGGACCTACTCGGTCGGTCAGGGTCTCGACCAGGTGCCCGGCATCGCCCGTCGGTATGGAATGAAGGTGCTCCTGGGCGCCTGGCTGTCGCGCAACCCGGTGGAGAACGCCGAAGAACTCGCGATGACCATCAAGGTCGCCAACGAACAGCGCGACGTGATCCGCGGCATCGTCGTCGGCAACGAGGTCCTGCTGCGCGGCGAGTTGCCGCAGCGGACCATCGCCGAGCACCTGCGGATGGTCAAGGCCGCGACCGGGCTGCCGGTCACCTACGCCGACGTCTGGGAGTTCTGGCTCAGGTACCGCGAGGTCGCGCCCGCGGTCGACTTCATCACGATCCATATCCTGCCGTACTGGGAAGACGAGCCGGTCGCCGTCGAAGACGCGGTGGCTCACGTCGACGCGATCTACAAGCGCATGCAGGCGGCGTTCCCCGGTCGCGAGTTCCTGATCGGCGAGACCGGCTGGCCGAGCGAGGGTCGCCAGCGCTGGGGAGCCGTCCCGAGCCGCGTCAACGAGGCGCGCTTCTTTCGGGAGTTCATGACCTTCGTCGAACGCGCGAAGCTGCCGTACAACGTCATCGAGGCGTTCGACCAGCCGTGGAAGCGCAAGCTCGAAGGCACCGTCGGCGGCTATTGGGGCCTCTACGACGACGACCTCGACGACAAGTTCGCGTTGTCCGGGCCGGTCGTGGAGGAGCCGCGCTGGTGGATCGGCCTGGTGTGCGCGCTGGCCGGCGGCGTCGTCTTCGCGTCGGCCGGTGGCCTGGCGGGCGGCTGGGGCCGCCGCACGATCGCGCTCCGTGCCCTGTTCGGCGTGCTCGTCGCGGGCATGGCCGCGGCCGAGGTCCGCCATCTCGTGATGGCGAATCGCGATGCCGTCGAGTGGGCCCTCACTGGCTTCGCGACCGGGGTCGCGATCGTCACCGCCACCCTCGTCGCGGCCCATGTCGCGCGCTGGTCGGCCGGCATCGACGGCGAACGCGCGATCGCCTGTGCGCCGATGGTCGACGCGCTGCGGATGCGCGGGGCGCGATCGATCGCCTGGCCCGCGCGCATCAACGGCGCGCTGCAGGCGTTCTGGCTCGTCGCGATCACCATCGTCAACCTGCTGCTGGTGTACGACTCGCGTTATCGCGACTTCCCGTCGCTGCTGTTCGCGCCGGTGATCGTCGCTTATCTGGCGCTGGCCATCGCGCGGGGCGGCTGGTCGAGACGCGCGCCGCGTGAGGTCGAGGAGCGCTTCCTCGCCGCCGCGCTGATCGTCGGCGCCGCCACCATCGTCGTCCTCGAACTGCCGATCAACGGCGCGGGCGACCTGTGGGCGTTGCTGTGCGTGCTGTTCGCCGTGGCGACGTGGATCAACGCGGCGCGGCCGGAAGCGCCGGTCGCTGCTGCTGCCTGACCAGCACCAGCGCGCCGATGGTGATCGCGACCGCGCCCGGCTCGTAGGTGTAGAACACGATCGCCACGAGGCCCACGGCCAAGGTGACGGCGGCGAGCCAGGCCCGGCGCCAGACCAGCGAGACGAGCGACAGCCCGATCGAGGCGTACAGCAGGCCGTTCCACGCGTAGGTCATGATCGCCGCGGCGCGGACGTTGCACCACCACGGGCCGGCCGCGGTGAAGCTGAGGACCGTCAGGTCGCAGCGATGCGCGATCTCCGGCGGCTGGATCAGGAACTGGCGCGTGAGGATGGCGAGCAGGCACAACGTGGCCGCCGCGATCCAGGGTGCCTGCCGTCGTAGACTTTTCATGGCCGCGAGTATCTCCGAATCGGCGCGTCGGCAGATGCGAGATGTCTGGAACGATCACCGAGGTTGATCTCGGCGGCCCCGGTCCGATACGATGGCGGGCTATGCCCCCTCTCGCCCAAAACGCCGCGCCGAAGGCATCCGCCAGGCGCGCGATGCTGCGGATCGCCACCGCCGCCGCTATCTTTACCTGCGCCTGCGCCTTTGTGTCCGTCGCCGACGCACGCGTCGCGCGGCCCGTGGATGTCGGCACGATCGCCGTCGATCAACTACCGCCGCAGGGGCGCCAGGTGTTGCAGGCGATCCGGGCGGGCGGGCCGTTCGTGTCGCGACGCGACGGCATCACGTTCGGCAACCGGGAAGGCATCCTGCCGCAGGAGCCGCGCGGCTACTACGCGGAGTACACGGTGCCCACGCCGGGCGCGAGCACGCGGGGTGCGCGACGGATCATCGCGGGTCGCGGAACGACCGGCGACTTCCGGACGTCGAACGAGTACTACTACACCAACGAGCACTACCAGAGCTTTCGCCGCATCGTGCAATGAACGACGTCGCCCATCCCTTTCAACGCATCAAGCCGCAGAGTGTCCAGGCGGTGAAGAACTTCACGGCCGAGCAGCTGCAGGCGGCCGCGGCGTCCCTCGGCGATCGCTTCGCGCACGTGCAGTTCGCGCTGCGCGAGCCGGCCGTCGGCAGCCGTCCCACGCTGAAGACCGAGGTGCTGCAGACCATCGGCCGCACCCTCGACTTCGCCGGACACTACGGCGCCAACCTCGACGCGCTGTTCGATGCGCTGGTCGACATGGGCGATGCCAACGACAGCGGCATCGTCATCCTGCTCGATCGCATCCCGACCGGTCCCGGCTTCGATGCCGATGCGCGCGAGTCGCTGCTCGAAACCTTCCGCGACGCGGCCGACACGCTGGCCGACAAGGACAAGCGCTTCCGGATCTTCTACTCGTTCGCCTGACGCGGCGGGGAGTCCGCGCCGGCCGAACTCGACAATTCGGTCGGGGGCGTCGATGCCGGTTGTCGATGCCGATCGTCAACGCGGGTTTTCACCGCGAGCGTTCAACGCGCGTTGTCAACGTGATTGGTCAACGATTGGCGAACAGATGCCCGAGCGAAGTCAGCGCGCCGGCGATGCCGCTTTCCGTCATGCCCACCTCGGGGACCTGACCGTTCGGCGTCAGATGATCGACCAGTTGCGGCAGCAGCCCCGACAGGTGCGCGGCGGCTTCGTTCTCGTCCAGACCGACGTGTTCGGCGAGCGTCCGCAGCGGCCCGTCGCCCAACGCTGCCTTGACCTGCTCCGCGGTGATCGGCTGGTTGGCGCCGCTGCCGATCCACGACGCCACCTGAGGACCGAGGCCCGAGTCCTGGAAGCGCTGCAGCAGACCGCCGAGGCCCCCGAACCCGCCCGCTCCACCGAGGCCCCCGGGTTCGTTGCCGTGGACCAGCATGCCCAGGACGGCCTGAACCAGCGCGGCTTTCGCGTCGCCGGGTGGCGCGCTGCTCGCGGCGCCGGGTTGGCCTGAAAGTTCGCTGACGAGTCCGCCGAGGTTGTCGAGCAATCCCATGATCGTTCCTTGATGTGTTGTGGATGGTGGCGGAAAGTCTCACAACCCCGTCGCCGCCACCAGTCGCGCGCGGGTCATGGCAGGGGATAGCCTTCCCACAATGCCGACAGCATCGCGAGCGCGACCGGCGCTGCGGTCTCGGTCCTGAGGACACGCGGTCCGAGAGAAATCGCCGTGAAACCCGCGTTGGCGGCCGCCTGCCGTTCGTGATCGGCGAAGCCGCCTTCCGGTCCGACCAGCAGCACGATACGCCCGCCGGGCGACGGACGCGGCACGCTGCCCAAGCCCGCGCCGTCGGGCGACAGGATCAGACGCGACGACGTCCCG
>CAZZWS010000035.1:0-23826 GCA_964657795.1 Beijerinckiaceae bacterium | reverse complement strand
TGGTTCCTTTCTTTGGCGGTTCAAAGAAAGGAACTGGCCCCGAAGGGGACATACGTCTTTCCGACTTTGCTCGCTTCTTGGCGAACCAAGAAAGTACCCGGCCCCCGACCGCGACCTACGCCTTCCGCCTCCAGACTTACTTTCTGGGCCGGGCCGAGAAAGTACTTGGCCCCGAAGGAAACCTACACCGTTCCCGTAAAGAATCTTTACGACAACCAGCGACCCTCATGCCGTCACCTTCCGCACGCCCTCGACAACGCCGAGCGCCGCCACAACCGCCACGATGCGCGACGCATCGCTGCCCTCCGCGCACGTGAACACGACGCGATCGTTGTCGCTCTCGTCGTCGCGCGCGATGGTCAGTTCGACGACCTGAAGCCCCGCGTCTGCAAGTACGCGCTGCAACAGCGGCAACGACAGGCCCTCGCGTCGTGCGATCACGATCAGCCGCCGTCTTCGTCGACTCTGGAAGAGCCGTCGTTCGAGCGGCTTCAACGCGATCAGGATGATCAGCATCATCACCGTCGTCGCGATGGCCGCCAGATAGAGCCCACCCCCGATCGCGAGGCCGACCGCGGCCGTGGCCCACAGGCTCGCGGCGGTCGTCAGCCCGCGGATGACTTTCTGTCGCAGGAAGAGGATGGTGCCGGCGCCGATGAAGCCGATGCCGCTGACGACCTGCGCGGCCACGCGCGACGGATCGAGCACGACGTGCGCCTCGGTGCGGATGTCCTCGAAGCCGAACGCCGACACGATCATCAGCAGGCATGCGCCGACGCAGACCAGCATGTGCGTGCGCAGGCCCGCAGCCCACGCGAGTCGCTCGCGTTCGAGTCCGATCGACGCACCGAGCAGCGCGGCGAGCGCCAGGCGAAGGAGGAGTTCGGCGTGAGGAAGCAAGGGCTCGGGACTACGACGAGCGCGTGGGGCGATCCATCAACTGGATACCAGGCTCGCGCCGATGTTGATCGACAACGCGAGGATGCTCGCGTTGAAAAAGAACGACAGCACGGCCTGCGCGAGGACCGCCTTCCGCATCCAGCGCGAACCCGGCGCGATCTCCGCCGTCTGCGACGCCACCGCGATGGTGAACGAGAAGTACAGGAAGTCCCAATAGTCGGGCTTCAGTCCCTTCTCGGGGAACAGCAGCGGCGCCGGCCTGCCCGTGTCGATCAGGTAGTAGAAGTGCGCGTAGTGCAGCGCGAAGATCGTCGGGATCAGGAACCACGAGCCCACCACCGTCGTCGCGGTCAGCGCGATATGGAACGGATGGTGCGCGGTGCCTCCGTGCGCGGTCGCCAGTTCGAGCACGATCGCGACGAGGCTCATCAGCGCGGCCAGCGAGACCGCCGTCAGCACGATGTAAGCGTTCTCGTCCTGCCGTTCAGCGACGTCGCGGACGTCGCCGTCGTCGGCGTGGGCCATCATCCACCAGACGAACGCGAGATAGAGGTAGATCGCCACGTTCCAGCCGAGCAGCGCGTGCAGGACGATATCCGCTTCCTCGGGCAGCGGCACCACGATCGCCGCGACGAGGCCGCAGCCGAGTGCATAGATCAGTCGCGGACGCGCGACGTAGAAGCGGCGGAGGGTCTTGATGCGCATGCGGGGCTTGATGAGGTGGGCTCGAGTGCGCATTGTGCCGGGTCGTCGACGCGAAGCGCACGCAGTGCTTCATCGACCACCACCGTCGCTTCGTCGTCCACGCCCAGGCGGGAACGCAGTGGGGTCCTGCGATCGCCACGATCAACGCCGCTGGATTGCCGCCTTCGCGGGAAAGATGGGCAAGCTCACCGGCTACCGTGCGCCGCCATCGTCGACGAGATCCGGCGCGCCGCCTCCTGAAGTGGCGCGAGGAAGCGCCGCTGCATCTCGCGCGCCGACGTACGGTTGACCTGCCCGCTGACGTTGAGCGCCGCGAGCACGCGGCCGTGCATGCCGACGATCGGCACGGCGAGCGAGATCAGGCCTTCCTCGAGCTCCTGGTCCACCAGCGACCAGCCGCGGCGCCGCGTCTCGTCGAGCAACGCCCGCAGGCGCGTGATGCGGGTCTCGGTGCGCGGCGTCAGCGCGCGCAGGTCGGAAGCCCGCAGCACGTCGTGCGCCTCCGCCGGATCGAGACCGGCCAGCAGCACGCGGCCCATGGACGTGCAGAAGGCGGGCAGGCGGCTGCCGATCGACAGGTTGATCGTCATGATCTTCTGCGTCGGCACGCGCAGCACGTAGACGATCTCGGTGCCGTCGAGCACGGCCGCCGACGAGCTTTCGTGGACCTGCTGCACGAGGCCTTCCATCACCGGCTCGGCGAAGTTCCAGAACGGCAGCGACGTGAGGTACGGAAAGCCGAGCGACAGGATGCGCGCGGTCAGGCTGAACGCGCGGCCATCGAGCCTGACATAACCGAGCTGCGCGAGCGTCAGCAGGATGCGGCGTGCGCCGGCGCGCGTCAGGCCGGCGGCTTCGGCGACCTCGCTCAGGGTCAGTTCGCGGGCCCGCCCATCGAATGCCCTGATCACCTGCAGCCCGCGCGCGAAGGCCTGCACGTAGCTGTCGCCGGGCGTGGTGTCGGTGGCCGTGTCTCCGAGCGAAGTCGATCGACTGCCATGCGCAGGCCCGAAAGGCGAAGCGACGATCGACGGCGCGCCACCGCTCGATGCGGCGCGACCCGAGGCCGCACTGGTCGATGCCACACTGATGGATGCCACGGTACTCGATGCTTTCCTGGGCAACTCTCGGTCTCCGGCACATGTGACTCCGAGGCGCCGCCGCCGGGCACGCGGTCGCTTGACGCGTCAGGTGGCGCTCGCTATTCTTCTGCGATGTTGTTCATCCATCGAATAAATGTTCGATGTACGAACTAAATCGCTCGCCCCGATTGGACCACGGACGGCATCGGCCCGCAAGATCCTTGCAGCGACCGACACCAGGTGGCGCACCGACCACCGACAGGAGACACACCGTGATCGACAAGATCGTCGGCTCGCCGGCCGAGGCCCTGCACGACGTCGCCGACGGCGCCACCGTCATGATCGGTGGCTTCGGCAATGCGGGCATGCCTTCTCAACTGATCGCCGCGCTGATCGAGCAGGGCGCGCGCGATCTCGTCATCGTCAACAACAACGCCGGCAACGGCGAGACCGGGCTGGCCGCGCTGCTGAAGGCCGGTCGCGTGCGGAAGATCATCTGTTCGTATCCGCGGCAGGTCGATTCGCAGATCTTCGACGGCCTCTATCGCAGCGGCGCCATCGAACTCGAGCTCGTGCCGCAAGGCAATCTGGCCGAGCGCATCCGTGCGGCGGGCGCCGGCATCGGCGGCTTCTTCACGCCGACCGGATACGGCACGCCGCTGGCCGAAGGCAAGGAGACGCGGTGGTTCGACGGCAAGCCGATGGTCTTCGAGACCGCCATCCACGCGGACTTCGCGCTGATCAAGGCGCGCGCCGCCGATCGCTGGGGCAACCTCGTGTATCGCAAGACCGCGCGCAACTTCGGGCCCGCGATGGCGATGGCCGCGCGCTGCGCGGTCGTGCAGGTCGACGAGGTGGTGGAGCTCGGTGCGCTCGATCCGGAAAACATCGTCACGCCCGGCATCTTCGTGCAGCGCGTGGTCCGCATCGCCACGCGGCCGGCACTCGTCGCGGCATGAACCCGGAAGCGACTGCACCATGACCTATACCAAGCTCACCCGCGACCAGATCGCCGCCCGCGTCGCGGCCGACATCCCCGACGGCGCCGTCGTCAACCTCGGGATCGGCCTGCCGACGCTGGTCGGCAACTGGCTGCCCGCGGACCGCGAGATCATCCTGCACAGCGAGAACGGCCTGCTCGGCATGGGCCCGGCACCCGCGGACGGTAACGAGGACGAGGACCTCATCAACGCCGGCAAGCAGCCGGTCACCACGTTGCCCGGCGCGGCCTTCTTCCACCACGCCGACTCGTTCGCGATGATGCGCGGCGGGCATCTCGACATCTGCGTGCTCGGCGGCTTCCAGGTCTCGAAGACCGGCGACCTCGCGAACTGGCATACGGGCGCTCCGGGCGCGATCCCCGCGGTCGGCGGCGCGATGGATCTCGCGATCGGCGCGCGCCACGTCTTCGTGATGATGGAGCTGTTGACGCGCGAAGGACAGAGCAAGCTCGTCGACGCGTGCACCTATCCGCTGACCGGCATCGGCTGCGTGGAGCGCGTGTACACGGACCTAGCGACGTTCGATATTGGCGAAGACGTCGTCGTGGCACGCGATCTCGTCGACGGCCTGCCCTTCGACGAACTCGCGCGCCTGACCGGCATCGCGATCGTGCCGGGCGACCAGCACAGGAGAGCTGCATGACCCTCGACGATCCACGCAACGAAGCCATCGCGCTGCCGCCCGGGTATCGGCGTCATGCGGCCGACACGCAGCCGCCGTATCGCTTCGACGACTACGGCTCGACCCGCAAGCGCGCGCCATCGCAGCCGCCGATCGAGATGCCGCAGACCCTGTCGGAACTGACCGGTCCGCGTTTCGGCAGGGCCGCGCTGCGCGACGGCGACATCGACATGACGCGCTTCGACGGCGGCGAAGCGGTGGGCGAACGCATCGTCGTCGGTGGCCGCCTGCTCGACGAGGACGGCGAGCCGATCCGCGACGCGCTGATCGAGATCTGGCAGGCCAACGCCGCCGGTCGCTATGTGCACGCCGGCGACCAGCACGACGCGCCGCTCGACCCGCACTTCTCGGGACTCGGTGCGGCCGTGACCGACGACGACGGTCGCTATCGCTTCATGACGATCAAGCCGGGCGCGTATCCGTGGCGCAACCATCACAACGCGTGGCGGCCGGCGCATATCCACTTCTCGCTGTTCGGCAACGCCTATGCACAGCGTCTGGTGACGCAGATGTACTTTCCCGGCGATCCGCTGATGGCCTTCGATCCGATCTTCAACAGCACGGCCGACCAGCCGGCACGCGAGCGGCTCGTCGCCGCGTTCGACTGGGACACGACGGAGCCGGAACACGCGCTCGGCTATCGCTTCGACATCGTGCTGCGCGGCCACGACCAGACACCGATGGAATCGAATTGAAGGAGTCGACGACGCCGCTGCACGCGACGACCTCGCAGACCGTCGGTCCGTACCTGCACATCGGACTCGCACCGCGCGACAACGCCGACATCGCGTTCGACGACGCCGGCGCGGACCAGCGCATCGTCATCGATGGTCGCGTGGTCGACGGCGACGGCAACGCGATGCCCGACGGCATGGTCGAGGTGTGGCAAGCCGATGCGCAGGGCCGCTACGCGCATGCGCGCGATCCGCGATCCGGCCACGACGAAGCCGTCCGTAGCGCCGCCGGCTTCGGCCGGCTGCCGACGGCGGTCGATGGCAGCTTCCGTCTGACGACGATCAAGCCGGGCCGCGTGCCCGCGCCGGACGGCACGCTGCAGGCGCCGCACCTGATCGTCGCCGTGTTCGCGCGCGGGTTGCTGAAGCATCTGTCGACACGGCTCTATTTCGCCGACGAGGCCGTGGCCAACGCGGAGGACTTCGTGATGCGGCGGGTCCCCGCGGCGCGGCGCGCCACGTTGCTCGCCGAGGCCGTGGCGCCCGCCGCCTACCGCTGGTCCATCGTGCTGCAAGGGACGCCCGAGACGGAGACGGTGTTTTTCGACTACTGAGCGCCGGCGGGCGTTGCCGGCACACGTTCGGCCTCACGCGTTCGACCTCACGCTGTACCGGCTCATGCCAGCTTCAAACCATAACAACAGGGAGACCCCGATGATCCGATCCACCAGCAACCGTTTCACCCGCAGCGTCCTCGCCGCCCTTTCGGCGTTCGCGCTCCTGGCTTCGGCCGGCACGGCGCGGGCCGACGGCACCATCAAGGTCGGCGTCATCGCCGAGATGAGCGGCGCCTTCGCGGACTTCGGTCAGCAGATGACGACTGGCGCGAAGGCGTACATCAGGGAGCACGGCGACACGGTCGCCGGCAAGAAGATCGAGCTGATCGTCAAGGACGTCGGTGGTCCCGCGCCCGACGTGTCGAAGCGCCTCGCACAGGAGCTCGTGGTGCAGGACAAGGTCGACTTCCTCACGGGTTTCGGGCTCACGCCGAACGCGCTCGCGGTCGCGCCGATCGCCACCGAAGCCAGGAAGCCGACGATCATCATGAACGCCGCGACGTCGATCATCACGACCAGGTCGCCGTACCTGACGCGCGTGTCGATGACGCTGCCGCAGGTCACGGCGCCGCTCGGCGACTGGGCTTACAGGAGCGGCATCCGCAAGGTGTACACGGCGGTCTCCGACTACGGTCCCGGCACCGATGCCGAGACCGCGTTCGTCAAGAGCTTCACCGCGGCCGGTGGCCAGGTCGTCGACAAGGTCCGCATGCCGCTGACGAACCCGGACTACGGTCCCTTCGTCCAGCGCATCAAGGACACGAAGCCGGATGCCGTCTTCGTGTTCGTGCCGGCGGGCGAGTCTGCTGTGGGTTTCATGAAGGCCTATACCGAACGTGGACTCGCCGCGGCCGGCATCAAGCTGATCGGGACCGGCGACTTGACCGACGACGGCGTGATCGACGCGCTCGGCAACAACGCGGTCGGCGTCATCACCACGCATCACTACTCGGCAGCGCACGATTCGGCGGAGAACAAGGCCTTCCTGGCCGCATATGCCGCGATCGACTCCACGCATCGTCCCAACTTCATGGCGGTCGGTGGGTACGATGCGATGGCGTTGATCTATTCAGTGGTGAAGCAGCTCAACGGCAACATGGATGCGGACAAGGCGATGGCGCTGATCAAGGGCGCCAAGATCGCCAGCCCGCGCGGCCCGATCACGATCGACCCCGACACGCGCGACGTGACGCAGAACGTCTACGTGCGCGAGGTCAAGCGCGTCAACGGCAAGCTCTACAACGTGGAATTCGAGACGGTGCCGAACGTCAAGGATCCGGGCAAGTAATCGCAGATGCGATGCACTCGTTCATGTCGCCCCGGCGAAGGCCGGGGCCCTATGCTGACCTCGTGTGCCTACCGTGATTGGGTCCCGGCCTGCGCCGGGATGACATGATTTGACGAACACCCTCGGTATCCTGTTCGACGGCATCGCCTACGGGATGCTGCTGTTCCTCATCTCGGTCGGCCTGTCCGTCACCATGGGACTGATGCGCTTCATCAACCTCGCGCACGGCGTGTTCGCGATGGCGGGCGGCTATCTCTTCGCGGCGTCGGCCCGCATCTGGGGTCTCGACTTCTTCGTCGCGCTGCCGCTCGCGTTCCTGTTCGGCGCCGCGTTGAGCCTCGTGCTCGAACGCGGGCTCTATCGCCATCTCTATCGCCGCGGTCCGCTCGACCAGGTGCTGCTGACCGTGGGTATCCTGTTCATCGCGACGTCGGTCGCGATCTTCATCTTCGGTTCGCAGCAGCAGCCGGTGACGTTGCCGGACGTGCTGCAGGGACGTGTCGACGTCCTCGGCGTCGAGCTGTCGCGCTATCGCCTGTTTCTCGTCGGGGCGGGCATCGTGATCACGCTCGTGCTGGTCTTCGGCCTCGAGCGCACGCGCTTCGGCGCACGCATCCGCGCAGCGGTCGATCATCAGGCGGTCGCGTCGGCGATGGGCATCCGCGTCGAGCGCGTGTTCCAGACGACCTTCGCGATCGGCAGCGGTCTCGCGGCTCTCGGCGGTGCGCTCGGCGTCGACGTGCTCGGCCTCGATCCCAACTTCGCGCAGCGCTATCTCGTGTACTTCCTGCTGACGGTGGTCGTCGGCGGTCCCGGCTCCATCATCGGCACGCTGGTCGCGGCGCTGCTGCTCGGGGTCGCGGACGTGGCCGGCAAGTACTACGTGCCCGAGATCGGCGCGTTCGTGATCTACGCGGCGATGATCGTGCTGCTGTTCCTCTTCCCGCGCGGGCTGTTCGCCAAGCGCAGCGCACGATGAGTTCTTCCCGACGGGCCGTCGATGCCCTGGTGCGGCGCGAACGCTGGAAGCCGGCCGAGCTGATCTTCTGGCTCGCCGTCGCCGCCGTCTACTTCGTCTTCCCGAGCAACCTCGTGCTGGCCACGCAGGTGCTCATCGCGGGCCTGTTCGCGCTGTCGCTCGACCTCATCCTCGGCTACGCCGGCATCGTCACGCTCGGCCACGCGGCGTTCTTCGGCGTCGGCGCGTACACGGCCGGGCTGCTCGCGCATTACGGCTGGGGCGAGCCGTTCAGCGGACTGCTGATCGCCGCCGTCGTCTCCGCCATCGTCGGCTGGGTCACCAGCTTCCTCGTGCTGCGCGGCGGCGACCTCGCACGGCTGATGATCACGCTCGGCATCGCGTCGCTGCTCTACGAGATCGCCAATCGCGCGACGCCCATCACCGGCGGCGTCGACGGCCTTCAGGGCGTCGAGATGTCGAAGGTGCTGGGCGTCTTCGCGTTCGACATGTACGGCCGAGTCGGTTATGTCTACGCGTTCGTCGTCACGCTGGTGTTGTTCATCGTCGCGCGCGCGTGGATCAACGCGCCGTACGGCCTGTCGCTGCGGACCATCCGCGAGAACGGCGTGCGTGCCCGCGCCATCGGCGTGCCGTTGCAGCGTCGGCTCGTGACCGTCTACGTGATGGCCGCGGCCATGGCCGGCTGCGCCGGCGCGTTGCTGACGCAGACGACGCAGTTCGTGTCGCTCGACGTGTTGAGCTTCCAGCGCTCCGCGAACCTGCTGATCATGCTGATCGTCGGCGGCACCGCGACGTTGTACGGTGGGTTCGTCGGCGCGGCACTGTTCATCCTCGTGCAGGATCGGCTGGCCAGCATCAGCCCGACCTACTGGCTGTTCGGCCTCGGCATGCTTCTCGTCGTGACGACGCTCTTCCTGCGCCGCGGCGTGGTCGGAGGGCTGATCGCTTGGCGCGATCGTCGTCTCGGTCGCGAGGAGGCGCCATGACGGCCATCCTCGAGACGCGCGACCTCTGCAAGCGGTTCGGCGCGCTCGCGGTCACGCAGCACGTCGACCTCGTGCTCGAACGCGGCGCGCGTCATGCGCTGATCGGACCGAACGGCGCCGGCAAGACCACGCTGATCAACCAGCTCACCGGCGTGCTGCTGCCCACCAGCGGCACGGTGCTGATCGACGGTGACGACGTCACGCGGCTGTCGGTCGAGAAGCGCGTCGCACGCGGCCTCGCGCGCACGTTCCAGATCAACACGCTGTTTGCGCACCTGACGCCGCTCGAAGCGGTGGCCGCCGCGATCTTCGAGCGCGAGCGTGCTGCGATGGGCCTGGTGCAGCGCTGTCTGCGCGGCGTGTCGCGCAGTCGTGCGGTGATCGACGAGGGTGCCGCGTTGCTCGACACGCTCGGTCTCATGAACGATGCCGGCACGCCGACGCACGCGCTCGCGTACGGACGTCAGCGCATCCTCGAGATCGCACTGGCGCTCGCCGTGAAGCCGCGCGTGCTGCTGCTCGACGAGCCGGCTGCGGGCATCCCGGAAGGCGAGAGCGACGAGCTGTTCGCGGTACTCGATACGTTGCCAGCGGACGTCGCCATCCTGCTCATCGAACACGACATGAGCCTGGTGTTCCGCTTCGCGACGGTCATCACCGTGCTGGTCGGCGGCGCGGAGCTCGTCACCGGCACGCCCGAAGCCATCGCCGCGGACCCGCGCGTGCGCGAGGTGTACTTGGGCCAGGGCGTTCACTGACATGAAGCCGCTGCTCCAGGTCGATGCATTGAGGTCCGGCTACGGAGACGCCATCGTCGTCGACGGTTGCACGCTGACGATCGGCGAGGGCGAGGCGGTCGCGTTGCTCGGTCGCAACGGCGTCGGCAAGACGACGCTGCTGGTCACGCTGATGGGCCTCGCGCGCGTGCGCGGCGGTGCGATGCGCTTCCTCGATCGCGATCTGCTGAAGATGCGCGCCAGCGATCGGGCGCGCGCCGGCATCGGCTGGGTGCCGCAGGAGCGCGAGGTGTTTCCATCGCTGACGGTCGAGGAGAACCTCACCGTCACCGCGTTGCCCGGACCGTGGACGCTGACCCGCGTCTACGGGCTGTTTCCGCGCCTGAAGGAACGTCGTCGCAACTTCGGCAACGAGCTGTCGGGCGGCGAGCAGCAGATGCTGGCGATGGGCCGCGCGCTGATGCTCAACCCCAGGCTGCTGCTGCTCGACGAGCCGCTCGAAGGCCTCGCGCCGGTCATCGTCGACGAGCTCTGCGCGGCCATCCGCGCGATGGTCACGTCCGAAGGCCAGGCGCTGATCCTCGTCGAACAGCACGTCGAACAGGCGCTGTCGCTCACGCATCGCGCCATCGTCCTCGAGCGCGGCCGCATCGTCCACGAAGGCGCGAGCGCCGTGCTGCGCGCCGATCCGCACGCGCTCGATCGATGGATCGGGGTGCGCGTGGCCGTCTGAATCCAATCGAAGAGAATCTCATGCGTACTCAAGTCGCCATCGTCGGCGCCGGTCCGGCGGGCTTGCTGCTCGGGCATCTGCTGCATCTGGCCGGTATCGACAACGTCATCGTCGAACGTCACGACCGTCGCTACGCCGAGGAACGCATCCGCGCCGGCGTGCTCGAGCAGGGCACGATCGACACGCTCGACGAGGCGGGTGTCGGCGAGCGGATGCATCGCGAAGGCCTGCAGCACGAAGGCATCGAGCTGCTGTTCGACCGCAAGCGCCACCGCATCGATCTGACCGCACTGTCCGGCGGCAAGGCCATCGTGGTCTACGGCCAGCACGAGGTCGTCAAGGACCTGATCGCCGCGCGCGTCGCGAACGGCCAGCCGTTGCTGTGGGAGACGTCGGACGTCGCCGTCCACGACCTCGACACCGATCGTCCTTCGGTGACCTGCGTGCACGATGGGGAAGAAGTGACCATCGCCTGCGACTACATCGCGGGTTGCGACGGCTTCCACGGCATCTGCCGTCCCGCGATTCCCGAGGGCGCGTTGAAGACGTTCGACCGCATCTATCCATTCGCGTGGCTCGGCATCCTCGCCGAGGCCGAGCCTTCGTCGCACGAACTCGTCTACGCGAACCACGAGCGCGGCTTCGCGCTCTTCTCGATGCGCTCCGAAAAGATCACGCGGCTGTATGTGCAATGCGAGCCCGACGAGGACATCAGGAACTGGAGCGACGACCGCATCTGGTCCGAACTGCATACGCGGCTCGAGACCGACGATGGCTTCAGGGTCAACGAGGGCCCGATCATGCAGAAGGGAGTGACGCCGATGCGCAGCTTCGTCTGCGAGCCGATGCAGTACGGCCGCCTGTTCCTGGCCGGCGACTCGGCGCACATCGTGCCCCCGACCGGCGCGAAGGGCATGAACCTGGCGGTCGCCGACGTGCGCATGCTGTCGAAGGCGCTGATCGCGCATTACAAGACGAACGACGACGCGCGACTCGCGGCCTATTCGCAGACCTGTCTCAAGCGCGTCTGGCGCGCCGAGCACTACTCGTGGTGGATGACGTCGATGCTGCACCGGTTTCCGGAGAGCACGCCGTTCATGGATCGCGTGCAGCGTTCGGAGCTGGCGTACGTCACATCGTCGGAGGCGGGGGGGCGGGTGGTCGCGGAGAACTATGTGGGATTGCCGTTCGACGATTGACACGACCGGGCCGCATACCGGACACAGTGCCAACCCTGAAATCCGGACCGGTGGTCAGACGATTGCAGTCACGCGCAGACGTAGCGCCCGGGCTTCCCGCTGCATCACCTGATCCAGAGTCGCCACTTCTTCGATGGCGGCCAGCCGCGCGACAGCAAGATGCAAAGCGTCAGCGGCGCGCAGCCGCCCTCCCGGTCGGCGGACGGTGGCGGCTGCGGCATGGAAGGCTTCGCGATCGACCGGTAGCAGGACGAGCTCTTCGGCACACTGGTCTTCGAAGTTCCGCCAAGCGGCGGTTTTCTGACGCGCGTCGATCTGTCCCGACCGGTTCTTGACAACGAGTGCGCTTGCGAATTCAGCGACGCTCCAGTCGGATGTCGCGATGCGACCTTCGATCGCGCCGACGTACCAGCGAACGACGGCTGGTGTCAGCAGTTCATTCGTGTGTAGCGCGACGAGGACGCTGGTATCGACATAAATCATCAGTAGCGGTTGGCGCGCCGCATCAGCTCGACAGTCGATTCCCCGACCGGCATGCCCGCATGGAGCTTCCTGAGCTTCTTGACGAATGCGGCCCGATCGAAGGCTTTGGTCGGCGTAATGGACAAGGTGCCGTCGGCTCCCTCCGTCAGTTCGAGGCGATCGCCCGCCCGGAGCCCGACGCGCCCGATGTACGCGGCCGGCAACCGGACCGCCAGACTGTTTCCCCATTTGGCGACCAACAACTCGACTGTTTTCATCCGCGGCGCCTCGTATATCCAGGGATATACGTTAGTTGGATTGAGTCGCCTCGTCAATCACAGAACCGATGACGTGGAAGCGGGACGCGTCTCCTTCCAACGCGTCGGAATCGACGGCACAAGCGCTGGCGTGAGGTCACCGTTGGCCGACTAGTCGAAGGTGATGACCCGATCATCTTCGCCCGGCACGCAGCCATCCGCGATCGGGACCCAGCCGTGGTGAATGACGATCCGCCGATCGTCGTGACACAACTCGATGCGCTCGCTGTGCGGCAAGCGATCGCGGACCAGCGCTTCGATGCTCTGCGGCAGCGTGATTCGCAGCGTCCGTGCGGCGCGGTCGGCGAGCGGGTGATCGTCGAGATGCAACACCGGCATGACGAGTCCGGCGAGCATCACGGCCGGCGCCCCGACGTCGACCGACGCGGGCCGGTAGTCGGCCGCCTGCAGCCAGCGTTGCGCACGCTCGCGCAGATCGGTCCCGTCGGCGAGATCGCCCCAGTCGGTGGCCAACAGCTCGACGACCCACTGGTTGCAGTTCTGATGCTTCGTGCTGAACGGATACGCGTTGGCGCTGTAGCTCGGCGACACGAGGTCCAGCGCGCGCGGCGTGTCGAGCGCATCGCTGCGCAGGGTCTCGGCGTCGTCGCCACCGAGCCGCACGATCGCCACGTAGCCGAGATGCGGATCGTCGATGCCCATCGCGAAGCCGGCGAGGCCCTGGTCGAACAGGCGGGGGCGATGCTCGTCGCACGCGAGGTAGAGCTGGCGTGCCGACCACGTGCCGTCGTCGTCGCGCCAGGCCACGGCCGCGTGCGAATGACGGATGCCGAAGCGCGACAGATCGAGGCCCGAGCGGCTGATGATCGCGGCGCGGTCGCCGGTGGCGTCGAGCTCCGCTGCGACGATCGCGGCGAAGCGCAGCGCGCGGTCCTCGTCGGCCGCGGACACCGCGTGATTGCGATCGCAGAAGTTCGATAACGGCGTGGACCACGGCGCCGCATGGGCTTGCGCCGCGATGCCGAAGATCGCGCACGCGAACGCCCGAGCGACGATCCGCTTCAAGACACGCGTCGAGGAGCGAATTGCGCCTGCCAGTCGTCGGCGAGCACGAGAAAGAACGGGTCCTGCGCGCCGACGCGCGCGAACGCCCAGCCGTAGACCCGCTGGCGCGACGTGACGACATCGCCGGGCTGGAACGCCTCGCGCTGCGCGATGGCCAGCGGGACGTCGAGCGCGAGGCGCTGATCGGGGTCGCCGCCCTGCAGCGTGAGGCGGGCGTGGCCGGGGTGATCGGCGGTGTCGTCGATCGCGACGATGCGGTAATCGACGTTCTCGCCGCGACGCTCGTGGCTCGAGCTGTTGCTCGAATCGTGCAGCGAGGCCGAACTGCTGCCGCTGGATTCCGAGCCGGCGCTCGACGCGGACGACGCGAAGCTGTCGGCTTCCGCCTGGCTCGTGACGCCGGCGACGACGCAGGCGGCGAGCACGAGGCCGGCGTGGCGAACGATGTGGGAACGGGACATGAACAAGCTCCTGACAAAGGGTGAAGAGTCTTTACAGCCATTGCGACGATCGTCCAGAACCGGCACGTCGTCGGTCGCCATCGACCGGCGATCGAGTCGTCCGGAACCCCGGCGATTATGCGCAAGTGTCCGAGGCTGGGGTCCGGAGCGCCTCGGCAACATGAGGTTCAGTGACACAACTCCAAAAGGAAATTCATGACGGATACACAACGACGATCGGGCGCGCGGGAATTCAACCAGCCCGGATTCGGACCTCGTGCCGCGCTGATCGCGACGACGATCGCGTTCGCCGGCGCTCTGGCGCCTGTCGCGGCGGCTCATGCCGCTGACGACACGATGGCCAAGACCGGCACCAAATACAAGGCGAACAAGGACATGCAGTCGGTCCTCGATGCGCTGGCGGCGATGAACGGCAAGCCGATCGAGACCTTGACGCCGAACGAGGCGCGGCAACAGCCGACGCCCACCGACGCGGTTCTGACGGTGGTTCATCTCAAGGGCAAGAGCACCGAGGCCACCAAGCTCGTGCCCGGCGTGAAGAGTGCCGACCGGACCATCCCGGGCCCCGCGTCGGTGCTGCCGGTCCGCGTCTACACGCCCGACGGCAAGGGCCCGTTCCCCGTGATCGTCTACTACCACGGCGGCGGCTGGGTGATCGCCAACAAGGAGGTCTACGACGGCGGCGCGCGCGGCCTGTCCAAGACGTCCAAGGCCATCGTCGTCTCGGTCGACTATCGTCTGTCGCCGGAAGCGAAGTTTCCGGCGGCCTGGGACGACGCGCTCGCGACCTACCAGTGGGCCCTGGCCAACGCGGCCTCGATCAATGGCGACCCACGCAAGATGGGACTGGCGGGCGAGAGCGCCGGCGGCAACCTCGCCGTCGCGACGGCCGTGGCGATCCGCGACGCCGGCATCCAGCCGCCGCTGCAGATCGTCTCGGTCTACCCGGTCGCGCAGACCGGCGACATGATGACCGCGTCGTACGTGGACAGCGCGACGGCCAGGCCGCTCGACAAGGCGATGATCGGCTGGTTCGTGGACAAGCTGATCGCGCAGCCTTCCGACAAGACCGACCCGCGTCTCGACCTCGTCCACGCCGACCTCAAGGGTCTTCCGCCGGTGACCATCATCAACGCGCAGATCGACCCGCTCCGCGAAGACGGCGCGATGCTCGAAGCAGCCTTGAAGAACGCCGGCGTGAAGGTCGATCGCAAGGTCTACGACGGCGTGACCCACGAGTTCTTCGGCATGGCCGCGGTCGTGTCGGACGCGAAGGACGCGCAGGCGCTGGCCGGCAAGCGGATGTCCGCGGCGTTCAAGTAAGTGCAAATCGTCCGATGAAAAAGCGGCGCCGCCGGCGCCGCTTTTTTCATCGCATCAAGAGGCGGATGTCGGCTTGCGGGCGGCGGCGGCGAGCGCTTCGATCCTCGCCCGCGCCGGTCGAGCCCGGCAGCGGGCCGTCCAGTCGCGCACCGCGGGCAGTTCGGCCAGGTCCATCCCGAAGCGATCGACCATCGTGAAGGTCTGCACGGCCAGCGCGATGTCCGCCACGGTGAACGCGCCGAGCAGGTAATCGCGGTCGCGCAACCGCGTTTCGACCTCGCTCCACTTCGGCATCATCTCCGCGAGCAACCGGTCCACCAGCGCTTGATCGCGCTGCTCGGGCGACTTCATGACGAGATGGGGAAAGATGGCGCCGACGTAGTATTCGATCTCCGCCACGGACCACATCGTCCACTGCAGCGCGCTCGCTCGCCGAGCCGCCTCGACGGGCCACAGCGTGCCGCGACCATGGACCTGCGCGAGGTACAACACGATGGCCATCGACTCCGTCATGACGACGTCGCCATCGCTCAGCGCGGGGATCTTGCCCGACGGGTTGATGGCGAGGTAGTCGGGCTTGCGACTGGATCCGTCCAGCGTGCTGATCGGGTTCCACTCGTACGGAACGCCGGTCTCCTCCGCGGCCCATAGACAGCGCGACGCGCGTGAACCGATGCTTCCGTAGATGACCATGTGGCGACGCTCCCTGGTGACGATCAGCGAAGTGTGATCAGGGCCAAGCGCGATGTCGCCCGGCGCACGCACGCTACTCGCAGCGCGGTCTTCGGCGCATTTCAAGGCTCCGGTCGAGCCACTCGATCAGCGATGCAGGCGCCCGATGACGCCGTGCCCCGTACGTGTCCGACTACTCGCGCTACCTGCCGTCGTCGGTCGGCGGGCGCGGCACGTTCCGGTGGACCTGTCTGGTGAGCGGCCTGTCGGCGATCCGGGTCTTCCTCGTGGGCGACCTCGCCTTCGCCGCGGCGCCGGGCGCCACGGCGGCGAGGGCGTTCGGGGTCGCCGGGGACGCCCTGTTTCCCGGCTTCGGTGCCATCGCGGTCTTCCGAAGTGCTGTCTCACATCGGGCCGTGAAGCGACGCAGGCCCGTCGTGTCCACGGCCGCTACTGCATCAAGGTCTGGATCTTCTCCGCGAGGACGTGGACCTGGAACGGCTTCGTGACGACGATCATGCCGTGGTCGAGGTCGCTCAGGCGCGCACGCTCGGTGCCCGCGTAGCCGGTGATGAACAGCACGCGCAGGCCGGGTCGGGTCACGCGGGCGATGTCGGCGAGTTGCCGTCCGTTCATGCCGGGTAGTCCCACGTCGGAAATCATGAGATCGACCGGCTCGCCCGAGTCGAGGATGTCCAGTGCCTTGCGAGCATCTTCCGCCTCGATCGATTGGTAACCCAGTTCGTCGAGCACGGTGACGACGACGGCGCGCACGGTGGGATCGTCCTCGACGACCAGAATGCGCTCGCCGATGCCCTTGACGATGACGACCGGTTCCGCATCGAGGACCTTGGCGGCATGGGTCGCGACCGGCAGGCGCAAGCGGATCGTCGTGCCTTTCCCTTCGCGACTTTCGATCAGGAGATCGCCGTTCGACTGTCGCGCGAAACCGTAGATCGTCGACAGGCCCAGACCGGTGCCCTTGCCGATCGGCTTGGTCGTGAAGAACGGTTCGATCGCGCGGGCGCGCACGGTGTCGGACATGCCCACGCCGGTATCGGAGACGGCGAGTTCGACGTAGCTGTCGGCTGGGCGGCGGGTTTCGACGTCGTGCGCCACCGCGACGGCGCGCGTCGAGATCGTCAACGTTCCTCCGTCGGGCATCGCGTCACGCGCGTTGATGACGAGGTTGAGCAGTGCGCTCTCGACCTGGCTGAAGTCGGCGATGGCGGGTGGCAGGTCGTCCTGCAGATCGTGGGTCAACACGATGCGCTCGTCGATGCTTCGCAGCAGCAATTCGTGCATGGCCGTCACGACCTTGTTGAGATCGAAGGGCAGCGTGTTTAACGTCTGCTGCCGCGAAAAAGTCAGCAGGCGATGCGTCAGCGTGGCGGCTTTCTGCGCGGACGACGACGCGACGTCCATGAAGCGACCGATGTCTTCGGTGCGACCCGCTTGCAGCCTGCGCTTGACGATGTCGAGACTGCCGATCACGCCGGTCAGGAAGTTGTTGAAATCGTGTGCGAGACCACCGGTCAACTGCCCGATCGCCTCCATCTTCTGCGACTGCCGCAACTCGCCCTCGACGCGCTGACGCTCGGTCATCGCAGCGTTCAGCGCGTCGGTGCGGTCCACGACCTCCCGCTCGAGGCGCTCGCTGAAGGTGGCCAGCGCCTCGCGTGCGCGGACCTGGTCGTCGACGTCGGTGCAGGTCCCGAACCAGCGCGTCGCGTGATCCCCCTCGTCGACGGGTACGGCCTGGACGAGATGCCACCGGAAGACACCGCTGTGATGGCGCATGCGGTACTCGACCGTGTAGCCGGAACCCGACGCGAGAGCGTGCTTCCAGGCCGCGCGGACCATCGCCCGGTCCTCCGGATGCACGATAGCCGCGAACGAGGTCTTGCCGTCCGCCGCGACCTCCCGACCGGTGTACTCGAGGAAGCGCCGGTTGAAATAGTCGTGATAGCCGTCACGCCGCGCCGACCAGACGATCTGCGGCATCGAATCCGTGATGGCCCGGAAACGCGACTCGCTTTCGCCGATCTGCTGCTTGGCTTCGGACAGCAGTCGCGTCTGCGTCTGCAACTGTTCGACCTGGTCCCGGATCTGATGCTGCCGCCGTCGGGAAGCGAAGCCCCACTCGACCGCGCTCAGCAGCGACTGGGTGCTGATCGGACGTTCGAGCACCATGCCGTTGCCCAGTCCACGGGGCAGTGCGGTGCCGGCGGCGAGCGGCCGGGCGATCTGCCGGGACGGGGCGCGCAGATAGATGAACGGCAGATCGGACCAGGCGGGCTGGTTCCCGAGTTTGTCGAACAACGCCTGCGGCGTGCCGCGCACCAGCGTCTCCTCCGTCAGGAGCACGAGTCCGGTCGCGGGTCCGATCCGGCTGGTCAGGTCCGGGATGTCGACGCAGACCCGGGCCGGATAGCCGCGCTGCGCGAGCAGACGTTCGATGCTTTGCGCGTCGCGACCGAGCGGCGCGACGATCAGCGCTTCGAGACGCTCGTGGCTAGGATCATTCGGCATCGGCACGCGCCTCGAGCAGCGGAAGGGTCGCGCCGATGTACTCGGGCGTGCCCGTGAGTACACCCCGGAAGTCGATCAACGGCTCGCCGATGCGCACACCGGATGCATCCACGCGAAACTCGCGAATGAAGTCCTCGTGGGCGCCGCTGCGATTCTTCAGGACCGAGATGGCCTTGCGGACCCGACCATCCGCCTCGAAGAAGCGCAACAGGATGACCGCGTCGGACACGTAGGACACGTCGACCCCGTTCGTGCTCATCGAGCCGACCAGGCCGTGCTGCGGATTGACGAGGATGGTGACGACGCCCTGCTGGTTGAGATACGACACGAGCTCGTGGATGTGAAGCAGCAGTTCCTGCTCCGCCGGCATCGCGGCCATGTAGCCGGACAGGCTGTCGATGACGATCATCTTCGCGCCGCGCGCTTCGACCTGCCGGCGGACCATCGAGGTGAACTCGCCTGGCGAGATCTCGGCCGGATTGAGCTGCTCGACGAAGAGACACCCGTTCTTCACATGTTCCTGCAGGTCGCTGCCCATCGACGAAGCGCGCGCCAGCAACGTGCCCACGCGCTCGTCGAAGTGATAGACGGTGCACGGTTCGGCGCGCTCGCACGATGCCAGGACGTATTGGACCGCGAGCGTGGTCTTGCCGGATCCGGCGGGTCCGGTGATCAGGGTGCAGGTGCCTCGCAGCAGTCCGCCGCCCATCAGCGAGTCGAGCGCCGGCACCCCGCTCTCGGTGTATTCGTTGAAGAACGTACCGGGGTGATCGGATGCGATGAGTCGCGGAAAGACCTCGAGTCCGCCACGACGGATCTCGAGATCGTGGTACCCCTCGACGAACCGGACGCCCCGGATCTTCTGGACTTCGAGCCTGCGTCGGGTCATGCCGTAATCCTGCGTCTTTCGCAGTAGGGTGATCACCCCGTGACAGAGGCTGTGCAACTGCATGTCGCTCGCTCCGCCCGCGAAGGTGAGATCGTCGACCAGGAAGACGGTGACGTTCCTCTTCGAGAAGAACTTCTTCAAGGCGAGGACCTGGCGCCGATAGCGCAACGGATCCTGCGCCAGCAGTCGCAGCTCCGACAGGCTGTCGAACACGATGCGCGTCGGCCGCACGCGTTCGACTTCGCGCGTGATCAATCCCACGATTTCGCCGAGTTCGAGTTCCCAGGGATGAAGGATGGTCTGTTCGTTCGATTCGCCGACGACCTCGTCGATGGCCGCGAGGTCGAACAGCGTCATGGCGGAGAGATCCCACGCATGCGATCGGGCGACGGCGGTGATCTCGTCGATGGTCTCGGACAGCGTGATGTACAGGGCCGGCTCGCCCTTCGCGACCGCGGCGAGCAGGAATTGCAACGAGAGCGTCGTCTTGCCCGAGCCGGGAACGCCTTCGAGCAGGTAGAGCCGGTCCGGCGTCAATCCGCCGGCGAGCACTTCGTCCAGCCCGGCACAGCCGGTGGAGATGCGGACGTCGATCGCTTCGTTCATAGGTCTTGACCCGGTCTCCCCGCGCCGCCATGCGTCGGATGAAGTCGAGTCGCTCGTCTTGGTGAAAAACACCGGCTGAAAGGACGGCCCGCTGATCGCCAGCCGACGCCGATCCGCATTATCCCCGAGTCCATCGCACGTCGTACCGGGCGCAGGAACCGCATTTCGACCCGGACGTTGTCGCTTCCTCGCGACCACGAATCGCACGGAATTCCGGGTTTGCTGTCACGCCTCGTTTCCGGCGACGAGTCGGTCGGACCGGCCCCTTAGAATCGCCGTTGTCGAGGGTGGCCAGAGCCTCGTCCTTCCTTCCTTCCTTCCTCGTCGCGTCGCACTCCGTATGGCCTTTCATCAGCTCGTTTCGACGCGTCCAAGCAGAGCGCCGAAGGCGGTGGCTCTGGTCGCGCTCGTGATCGGAGGTCACTGCGGCGTCGCGCGATCTCAGGAGACTTCACCGTCGCCGGCCGCGCCGCAGGTCCAGGCCGCGCCCGCCGCCGGCGAGAAGCTCGAGCGTGTCGAAGTCAACGGCACGCGCAACGTGACCGAGGAGCGCCGCCTGTCGACCGCGGCCAAGATCGTCATCGGCCGCGAGGAGATCGAGCAGTTCGGCGACCTGTCGCTGTCCGACGTGATGAAGCGCCTGCCGAGCGTGTCGGTCGCGGGACGCCCGGGTCGCGGCGGCCAGATCCGCATGCGCGGCATGGGCAACGGCTACACGCAGATCCTCATCGACGGCGATCGCATTCCCCGCGGCTTCGCGATCGATCAGCTCTCGCCCGACATGGTCGAGCGCATCGAGATCTATCGCGCGCCGACCGCGGAGACCGGCGCACGCGCCATCGCCGGCACGATCAACATCATCCTGCGCGAACCTCTGCGACAGAGCGGCAACGACGTCCGCGTGGGGGCGAGCGAGGAGCGGGGACGCGTGCAGCCCAACGCGCTCGTGACGCGCAACGGCGTGCTCGGCGAGAGCGGCACGTACAACCTCACGCTCTCCGCGTCGCGTGCGATCCCGCGCACCGACACGGCCACCGACACGCTCTACACGAGCGTCGCGACGGGGCTGCCGACGCTCGCGCAGTCGCTCCGACAGGTCCAGCACGACGAACGCAACTCGCTGTCCGCCAGCTCGCGGATTCAGTGGGACTTGGGCCGTGGCGACCAGATCAGCGTGCAGCCTTTCCTGTCGGCGTCGGAAGGGCACACACAGATCGCCGGCATGCTCGATCAGCCGTTCGGCTTCATCCCGCAGCCCTACGCGGACAGCGCTTCGGCCGGCGAGAGTCGATCGACGCTCGCGCGGGTGGTCACGTCCTTCAAGAAACGCTTCGACGAATCGACGCGGATGGAGCTGCGTGTGAACGTGGGCACGTTCAAGTCGACCAGCAACACCGTGCTCGACGAGACCGGCGCCGGATCGAGCAGCAGCGCCGTGAGTCCCGTCCTCGATCAACGCACCGACACCTCGATCGCCGATCGTTCGTGGAGCCTGAACGCGAAGCTGTTCCACACGCTGAACGAAGCGCATAGCCTGGTGGGAGGGATCGAGGCCGAGGGTGTGGATCGCGCCGAGAACTCGCTCACCTTCGTCAACGGGACCGCATCGATCCCCGGCTTCGGGGGCGACATCGACGCGTCGACGCTGCGCCTCGCGGCCTTCGCGCAGGACGAGTGGACGGTGTCGCCGGCCGTGTCCGCGAACGCCGGCCTGCGTTGGGAAACCATCCGCACGAAGAGTGCCGCATCTTTCAACAGCGATGGCGACCCGGTGCACAACGACAGCGTCGTGCTGACGCCGTTGCTTCACGGGGTCTGGCGGTTCGACGAGCCGGCGCGCGACCAGGTCCGCCTCAGCCTGACCCGCAGCTATCGCGCGCCGACGCTGCAGAACCTGATCGCGGTGCCGTCGCTGTCGACGCTGTATCCGGCACCCGGCCCCAACACCGCGTCGAGCCCCGACAAGGCCGGCAATCCCGGGCTGCGGCCCGAGCTCGCGACCGGCGTCGACATCGCGCTCGAGCATTACTTCGCCGGCAACGGCGTGGTCTCGATCAGCGCCTTCCGGCGCGACATCCGCGACCTGATCCGCAACATCACGTCGCTGGAGACGGTGCCGTGGGCCGTCGTCCCGCGCTGGGTCACGCGGCCGCAGAACATCGGCGACGCGACCACCGAAGGCGTCGAGTTCGATGCGAAGTTCCAGCTCGACGAAGTGATAGCCGGCGCGCCGCCGCTGACCTTGCGGACCAACGTCAGCGTCTACGCCTCGAACGTCAGCGGCGTGCCGGGGCCGTACAACCGCATCGACCAGCAGCCGCGTGCGACCGCCAACGTCGGCGCCGACTATCGCTTCCGCGGCCTGCCGGTGACGATCGGCGGCAACTTCAACTGGATCCCTCCGTACACCGTGCAGGACACGGCGCTGCAGAGCCAGGGATACGACCTGACGCGCGTCGTCGACGCGTACGCGCTGTGGGCGATCGACAAGACGACGAAGCTGCGGCTGAGCCTCTCCAACGTCGTGCCGCGCAACTACATCACATCGAACACCATCGTCGGCGGCGGCCAGTCGCAGACGGTGGTCGCGAACGGGCCGACCTATCGCGTCGTCGGATTGCGGCTGGAGATGAAGCTGTAGAAGCGTCCCGGTCGCCCCCGCGACCCGTGCTGGACGAAGCTCGCTAGGATGACGGTCCTCATGCCACCGCCGACCATGCGAGGGATCACCTGCTGAAGACTTCATCCCCGCTCGACCCCGATGCACCGCCTTCCCCGCCGTCCGAGCGACGCGGGCCGTGGTGGCGGCGTCGTCCGACGCGCCGCGACGGTCGGCGCATGGCGCTGGCGCTGCTGCTCTCGTTGCTCGGTCATTCGCTGTTGCTGCGGCTGAACTTCAGCGGCGAGGAATCGGGCTTCGCGGGCTTGCGTTTCGCTTTGCGTGACGTGCCGGGCGAAGCGCCTGGCCTCCACGTCGCACTCGATCTTTCGAGCGTTCCGCCAGCCGAGCCGCCGAAGCCGCCAGTCGAGGCATCGACGCGCGAGCCGGCTCCCGTCGTGCAGCCGGTCGACACGTCGTCGACGACCGCCATGCCGGCCCCGGCGGCTGATCCAGGAGCCGCGACGGCGACGACGGATGCGATCGCGCGAGCGGAGCAGCCGGTCGTCGTGGCCGAGGCAGCACCGTCGAACGATGCGGCGCCGGCGCCGATGCCTGCACGTTCCGTGATCGCCGTGGAGCGGGCGGAGCCGCCTGCACTGGTCGTTCCGCCGACACCCGCGGACCCGTCCCCGACCTTCGCGGCGACCGTCAGGCCTTCCAGCGTCGAGCCATCGGACGATGCCCGGGTCGACGCCGTGCGGATCGCCGCTGAACGACAGGCCGTCGACGTGCGGGCGGCGCGTCAGGAAGCCGCGCGGACCGAGGCCGAACGTCAGGACGCCGCGCAGAAGGCGGTCGCCGAAGCGGAAGCGGCTCGGGACGAGGCCGCGCAAACTGCAGCCGCGCGTTCGGAAGCGGAGCGAAAGGAGGCGCAGCAGCAGGCCGACGCCCGACGCGCTGCCGCGGAGCAGGAAGCCGCTCGTCGGGAAGTGGCGCGGGTCGAGGCCGCGCGGCTCGAGGCGGAAGGGAAGGACGCCGAGCTGCTGGCGACGGCGCGGCAACAGGCCGAACGGGAGGCGGCGCGATCCGAGGCGATCCGATCGCAAGCCCTGGCGCAGGAAGCGCAACGAGCGATGGCAACCCGGCGCGAGCGGGCGGAGCAGGACGCCGCCCGCGACGAGGCGGCTCGTGCGGCCGCGGTTCGCTCGGAGGACGAACGGCAGGAAGCTGCGCGGCAGGCAGCGCTGCGCGAGACCGCGCGGGTCGCTGCCGCTCGAGCCGAGACGGAACGCCAGGAAGCCGCGCGGGATGAGGTCGCCAGGCAGGAGGCCGCAAGGCAGGAAGCGGCCA
>CAZZWS010000034.1:0-24189 GCA_964657795.1 Beijerinckiaceae bacterium | reverse complement strand
CCGTCGTTGCCGCACCCGTCGTCGAGACCGTCGCTCCGATCGTCGTTCCCGCGGAGCCCGTCATCAACGTTGCCGAGCTCACCGACGTGGTGGCTCGCGAAGTGCACAAGGAAGTCAGCCGCGAGATCGGCCGTGAACTCGGCCGCGACGTCATCAACGACCTGACGCACGACGTCAGCCAGGCGGTCGCCGGCGACGTCACGCGCGACGTGACCCGCGAGGTCTCGAAGGAGATCCACGCGATGCAGGCCGCGCTGACCGAGCAACTGTCGACGCTGACGTGGACGGATGCGATGCGCCGGCAACCCGCGCGCACGCGGCTGATGCAGGACCTGATCCTCGCCGGCTTCTCGCCAGCCCTGTCGCGTCACATCCAGGAGCGTGTGCCCGAAGGTCACTCGATCGAGGAAGCCCGCGAGTGGGCGACCGCCGTGCTGGCCCGCAACCTGCCGATCGCCGGCGACGCAGACGAGCTGATCGCCGAAGGTGGCGTCTACGCGCTGGTCGGTCCGACCGGCGTCGGCAAGACCACGACGGTCGCCAAGCTCGCCGCGCGCTTCGCGCTCAGGCACGGCGTCGACCAGCTCGCATTGATCACGACCGACGGCTTCCGGATCGGCGCGCAGGACCAGTTGCGCATCTACGGCAAGATCCTCGGCATCCCGGTTCATTCGATCCACGACCAGGCGTCGCTGACGAGCACCATCGAACAGCTCGCCAACAAGAAGCTGGTGCTGATCGACACGGCCGGCCTCAGCCAGCGCGACGAGCGCGTCACCGAACAGATCGCGATGCTGCGCGGCGCGAAGGCGAAGCGGCTCGTGGTGCTCAACGCGACGGTCGACGCCGAGACGCTCGACCACGTGGTCGCCACGTTCGGCGATCGCGCGTTCGCTGGTTGCGTCATCACGAAGACCGACGAGGCCGCGCGGCTCGGACCGGTGCTCGACGCGGTGATCCGCCATCGGCTGCGCGTGCATCACGTGTCGACGGGCCAGCGCGTGCCGGAAGACCTCGAGCGTCCGCATGCC
The DNA here is from genome assembly GCA_964657795.1 of Beijerinckiaceae bacterium. GTDB lineage: Bacteria > Pseudomonadota > Gammaproteobacteria > Burkholderiales > Burkholderiaceae_D > CAHJXF01. The sequence goes on along the minus strand of CAZZWS010000034.1, from coordinate 23,158 downwards.
GCGACGCTGGTGCGGACCGCGATGGCGCGCATCGCCGTCGCGCGTCCCGCGTTCGACATCGAGACCGACGACGTGCCGGTGTGGATGTCGGCGATGGCCGGCCTCGCCCACACACTGCCGCCGACGCTGCTCGAGACGTCGTCGGCCGGAGCGCACCATGCCTGATCAGGCCGCGGGACTGCGCAGTCTCTTCGCGCGCCGTCGCCCCTCGCTGCTGATCGTGGCGGGCAGCGACCCGTGCAAGGCCGCGGTGGCCACGCAATTCGCACGCGAGGCCGCGACCGACGGCCGCGCGACGCTGCTCGTCGACGGAACGGCCGGTCAGCTCGCGATGGTCTGCGACGTGCCCTGCCGTTATGAGCTGGCGCACGTGCTGGCCGGCGACCTGCCGCTCGACCGCGTGCTGCGGCCGTTGACGCCGCATCTGCTGCTGCTGCCGGCGGCGCGTGCGCTGTCGCGCTTCGGTTCCTTCTCCGATGAAGAAGAGATGCGACTCGCGGAGACCTTCTCGCAGGGCATGGCCGATGGCCTGGCGCGGGCCGGCGCCGAAGATGCGCAGATCGACCTGATCGTTGTCAACGCCGCCGAGGGCCAGGCGATGCGCGCGATCGAGGCGTTCGGCCGCGACGCGCGCGTCGTCATCGTCGCGTCCGATCGACCGGTGTCGCTGCGCGGCGCCTACGTCGAGATGAAGTCGCTGACGCAGGGCAATGTCGAGAACTTCGAGATCGTCTCGCCGCGCTTCGACGAGGCGGCGCAGGTCGGCGTCGCGTTCGGCAATCTCGCGGCCACCGCACGTCGCTTCCTCGAAGTCGAGATCGTCGACGGCGGTTCCGTTCTGCTGTCGCCGCCGCCGGCCGCACCCGACGCGACGGCCTCATCCGCGTCGCATGCATGGCCGGTCGCGCACCGATCCGTTCCCCACGTCGACGAACAGTCCACCGTGACGTCGTCGTCCGCTTCATCCCATCCTTCTACCGTCGAGGTTCCCCATGCTGCAGTCGCATGAGCGCAGCGCTCCGCTGACCTACAACGCCGCCGGACTGGTCGCGTCGGACTCCCTCGTGCGGCAATACACGCCGCTCGTCAAACGCATCGCCCATCACATGATCGCGCGGCTTCCCGCGAGCGTGCAGATCGACGATCTCGTGCAGGCCGGCATGATGGGTCTGCTCGATGCCGCGTCGCGCTTCGACGAGGCCCAGGGCATCCAGTTCGAGACCTTCGCGGCGCAGCGCATCCGCGGTGCGATGCTGGACGAGCTGCGCGAGTCGGACTGGCTGCCACGCTCGGCTCGCAAGGCGCAGCGCGATATCGACACCGCGATGCAGAAGGTGCAGCAGCGCGAACGTCGTGCCGCTTCCGAGTCCGAAGTCGCGCGCGAAATGAACGTGCCGCTGCAGCAGTATCAGCAACTGCTGAGCGACGCCCGCGGCAGCCAGCTCGTGCACATCGACGAGCTGCAGGGCGAGGACGACGAGTCGTTCTTCGAACGCAACCTGCCCGACGAGCGCGACGAGCCGTCGGCCAAGCTCGCGGACAAGCGCTTTCGCAGCGCATTGGTCGACCAGATCGGCTCGTTGCCGGAACGCGAGAAGCTGATGATGGGCCTCTACTACGAACAGGAACTCAACTTCCGCGAGATCGCGGCGGTGCTCGGCGTGACCGAGTCGCGCGTCTGTCAGATGCACAGCCAGGCCGTGTCGCGGCTGCGCGTGGGCCTGAAGGACTGGGGCGCGAAGGAGAAGAAGAAGTGACGGAGTCGATGAAAGCGTCGATGAAAGCGACGACCCCATCGATCGGACGTCATCGTGTCTGAGGACGATGTCTCGCGTCGCATCGACGTCGGCACGGTCCTGGGCCTGCTGATCGCGGTGCTGGGCATCTGCGGCGCGCAGTTCATCGACGGCGGTCGGGTCGGCTCGCTGCTGCAGGGGACGGCCGCGTTGATCGTCGTGGCCGGTACCATCGGCGCGGTCCTCGTGCAGACGCCACCGGCGATGTTCGCGCGCGCCTTGCGGATGGGTCGCTGGGCGCTGTTCCCGCCGCGACGTAACGTGGACCGATTGATCGGCCGGCTCGTCGAATGGGCCAACCTCGCACGGAAGGACGGCGCGCTCGCGCTCGAAGTCCGCATGCGCCCGCTCACCGATCCGTTCACGCGGTCCGGGCTGCAGATGGTCGTCGACGGCTTCGATCCCGACCACCTGCGCGAGGCGCTCGACGTCGAACTCGCCGCACGCGACGCGGCGCAACGGTCCGCGGTCCGCGTCTGGGAATCCGCCGGCGGCTACGCGCCGACGATCGGCATCATCGGCGCGGTCCTCGGCCTGATCCACGTGATGGAGAACCTCGGCGACCCCGCACGGCTCGGCGCCGGCATCGCGGTGGCGTTCGTCGCCACGGTCTACGGACTCGTCTTCGCCAACCTCGTGCTGCTGCCGATCGCCGGCAAGTTGCGCAACATCGTGGCCGAGGAGTCGATGATGCGGGAGCTGACGCAGGAGGCGCTGGTCGGCATCGCGGCCGGTGAGCATCCACTGCTGATCCGTGCCCGGCTCAAGGGCTTCATCGTCGAGTAGCGCCCGCGCGATGAACGCACCGCCCACGCGACTCGTCGCCGAATCCATTCGCGAAGTCGACGAATCCTCGAGCGACGACACGACGATGCCGTCGTGGCCGGCGACACGTCATCGCAACCTGCGCGCACCGCGTCGGCGGCGTCGCGGGCAGCGCGATGCCGACCGCGCCGTGCACGATCACGCGAGCGATCGATGGATGATCTCGTATGCCGATTTCATCACGTTGCTGTTCGCGTTCTTCGTCGTGATGTACGCGACGACCTCGGTCGACAAGAGCCGTTTCAGGATGGTCAGCGGCGCGCTGTCGACCGCATTCAGTCCGACCGTTCCGAAGAGCGTGACGGCGACGACCGCGCCGCCCGCGTCGCCGCAGGTCCCGAAGGCACCGGCCGACAGGAAGCTCGACGCCACCGCGAAGGCCTCGGTGCCCGAAGCGAAGTCGGTGCCGATCGACCCGGTCGATCCGGAAGAGCGCGCTGAACTCGCGAAGAACGCGGAGCGCGTCGAGCACATGAAGCAGCTCGCGACCCGGGTCGACGAACATCTGCAGTCGCTGGTGCGTGACGGCCAGGTCCGCGTCACGCGCGGCGCGCACGGCATCGCGATCGAGATCAACGCGGCCGTGCTGTTCGATCCAGCCAAGGCCGACCTGAAGCCCGAGTCCTTCGAGGCGCTGCGTTCGCTTTCGCACGTGCTGTCGCAGTTCGTCGAGCCGTTGCAGATCGAAGGCCACAGCGACGACGTGCCGATCGCCACCCGCGAGTTCAGGTCGAACTGGGAGTTGTCCGCGGCGCGCGCCGCGTCGGTCGGCCGCTTCCTGATCGATCAGGGCGTGGCCCCGAACCGCATCGGCATCGCCGGCTACGCGGAGTACCGGCCGCTGGCCACCAACGGCGATCCCGCGAGCCGCGCCCGCAACCGTCGCGTGACGCTGCTCGTCATGTCTGCAGACGATGCGCGACCCCAGGAAGGTCCGGCCGCGGCCGTGCAGCCGGCGCACTGACGTGGGACGGCGACCCCGCGTTGAACCCGCTCCGACCAACCCTCGCTCCGATCACGCACGGCGAATCGTTGCCAGAGCAACGATCAGTCGATATCCCGCACCGCGAGATCGTGCGCCCGTGCCTCAGCCGCCGCCCGCGCTCTTCGGCACCGGGATCGGCAGCCGCAACGAGTTCTGGTCGAACTGACGCTTCTGCTCCGCCGCGGTTTCCGCCGACACGCACGTGGTGGTCGGCAGGTTGGAGCCCAGCGGATAGGACTTCGTGCAGACCGGGGCGCCGCCGTCGGCGCGTGCGGACATCGGGTCGCTCGCGCAACCGGCGAGCGTGATGGTGGCGAGCGCGAGCGCGGTCAGGAGCTGCGTGAACGTGAGGGACATGGTCGGGGAGCCGTGGTCGAGGGCGAAAGTCAGGAGCGCTGACAGGTCGTCCGAAGTGGATGCATACGCCTGGTTGCGCGACGCGTGTCCTCATCGTCGATGGGACATCACGCTTGCGAGCCGGTGCTCGTGACGATCACGAGAACGGCCGAGCGAAAATCGCACGGTTTCGCGATTCGCGTCAATCGACGCGTTGCCCGCAGGCGTCAGTCCGCGTCGGTGGTCGACGGGCGACGTTCACCGGACCGGGCTCGTGCTCCGGCAGGCGAGAGGTATGCCGCAGGGATCGGGTTGTCGACGCTCGCGGCGTCGACGATCGGACGACGCGTGCGTCGTCGACCGTCAGGGCTGCGAACCGCGGCGCTCAGGCCGCCGCGAAGTGCATCTTCACGTGGCCGGCGGCGTCGTACAGGTTCGCCTGGCCGCTGGCCTGTGCGATCACGCTGATCGCGCACGCGTTGCGCTCCTCGTGACGCCGTACCACCTTGGCACGGACTTCATGCCGTTGGCGCAGCCGCGTGTAGAGGTCCACGAGTTCGGCTTCGTCACCGTGCGCCGCCGACGTCAGGCGTCGCGCGCGCGCAGCGGCGCCGAGGCGGGCGGTGACCCGTTCGCGTTCTTCGGCGACCGCGACGAGACCCGACGCATCGCGCGTCGTCATCATCCGTTCCTCGCGTTCGAGCAGCCCTTCGAGACGCACGAGCAGCGAACGCTCGTCGTCTTCGGTCAGCGGCATCACGACAGCGCGAGGCGTTGTGGTGGCGATCATCGAAGGGTCCCGATCAGGAACTGGTCAGCAGCGAGCTGGCGCTGTTCAGGATCTTGTCGGCGACGGCTTCCGTGTTGACCTTGAACTGGCCGGAGCTGATGGCCGACTTGATGGCGTCGACACGCTTCGTGTCGAACGGCGCTTCGCTGCTGCTCGACGCGGTGCTCAGCGAACGCGACGTCTCGCTGATCTTGACGCTGCCCACGGCATGCGCGGCCTGGGCCGGACGCGCCGCGGTGGTCGTCGACGTCTTGTTCGACGACGTGGGAGCGACCTGGGTCGAATCGACGGCGCGGTTTGGATCGATCTTCATCGTGCTACCTCATCGGTGGTCCGTCCGCGCTGCGGCGTCCGGGAGCCTGCTGTTGCATGGAAACCTGGGTGGCAGCCCCTCACGACATCGAGAGTCCCTGCGCAAGGAGTCTATCGGCAGCCCCTAGAAAGACTTGAGCCCGGCTCGTCCACCAGCGGCGGGTTTCGGGAGACGAGTGGTCGAACCGCGGGTGCGATGCGGTCGCGATCCGGGGACCGGCACGCATCAATGGGACAGCTCGACCAGATGATCGCTCCGCAACAGGCCGTTGACAACCGTTCCGCTCGCCAATCTGATCTGGATCGTTGCTCCCGGGTCGGCAGGGCCGACCGCCCGGCCTTCCGAGGTCACCGAGAAGCCGTCGCCGTTGTAGATCACGCGAACCGTCTCGCCGGCGTTGATGCGCCCCTCGTCGCGGACGTCGCCAGCGGACAATGCGCGACCCATCGCGACCGGCCGCAACACGACGCGATTGAGCGGCGGCGGCGTGCGGCCGTCGATCGACGCCATCCCGCGTGCCGCGCCGGCGTTGCCGCCACGCGACGACATCAGCGCGGCGTCGAGGTCGGCCTGTGTCATCGGCGTGGTGCTCGTCACGAGGTCGGTCGCTGCGAGGGCCTCGCCGGCGTGCAGTGCGCGCGCCGCGACCCAGCTCGGCGCATCGACGTGGATCTCGGCGGGCACGAAGGCCTGCCAGTTCGAGCCGTCGGCACAGCGGACGCCGACCAGGGTGCGACCGATCAGCCGCGCGCCCGGAGGCAGGTAGGCGTTGAATTGGGCACACGGCGGCGGCGTGCGTCGCGCGTCGGAGGGCGTCATGGTCACGACCGCGTTGGCGCCGCGTGCGGCGAGCAGCGGAGCCAGGGTTTCGTCCAGCAGCGCGCGGGCGGCCGACTCGGGCGTTTCGATGATCGGTTGTCGTGGCGTCGACAGCGCTGCCGCGCCGGCGGTCGGGCCGACGGACACAGCCGCGACCAGCATCGTGCCGGCGAGGGCGGAGGCGAGCGCTCGAACGAGCACGCGGGCGGATCCCGCGGATGCGTCCGGGTATTGGCGAGCGAGAGAGCTCAAGTGCGGTGTCGTCACGGTGCTGCTCCGGATGAAGTCCTTTGGTCCAACGGCCGTCGCGGATGTGCTCGCGGTTTGGTCGATGCGGCATTGAACGATGGGGCGCGTCCGGTGCGTCGTTCGAATTGAAGGGCTTTACGGCGCTTGTTCGCCGGATCGCGCGAGGCCACGGGCACACAGACTTGCGCCATCGAAAAAAGCCTTGCCCGCACTCCCCTTCCGACATGAACGCACTCGACGCAGCATTCCGGTTCCACGAGACCGCCCTCAAGATCGGCGGCCAGCGGCAGCAGGTGATCGCCTCGAACATGGCCAATGCGGACACGCCGCAGTTCAAGGCCAGCGACGTGAACTTCGCCGACGCGCTGGCCCGCGCGACCGGCGAGACCGGCGCGAGCAAGACGGTCTCGCGCGTGACGATGGCCGCGACCCATGCCGGTCACATCGACGGGGGCGCCGGCCAGGGCTCGGTCGTGCTGTCGACCGCCGACCTGAAGCAGAAGACGGAGACGCAGAACGCGATCGACGGCAACACGGTGGACCTCGACGCGGAACGCGCGGCCTTCGCGGACAACACGGTGCGCTACGAGGCGTCGTTCTCGTTCCTCAACCATCAGATCAAGACGCTGATGTCGGCGATCCAGAGTTGAACGGCTAAGGACCCGACATGAGCATGAACGACGTCTTCCGCATCTCCGCGTCGGCGCTGTCCGCGCAGTCGCTGCGGCTCAACACGACCGCGAGCAATCTGGCCAACGCCGAGAGTGCGTCCGGACCCGACGGCAAGGTCTATCGCGCGAAGCAGGTCGTGTTCCAGACCGATCCGCTGTCGGCCGATCGTCCCGAGAGCGCCGGCGTGTCGGTGTCCCGCGTGGTCGAGGACACGACCGCGCCGCGCAAGACCTACGACCCCAAGCACCCGCAGGCCGATGCCGACGGTTACGTCAGCATGCCCAACGTCAACGTGGTCGACGAGATGGTCAACATGATCTCGGCGTCGCGTTCCTATCAGACCAATGTCGAGGTCATGAACACGGCGAAGACGCTGATGCTCAAGGCCCTGACGCTCGGTACCTAGCACTCGGCACCCTGACGCGCTCCGCCTCTCCTCCTTTCCGGACATTCCATGGCCATCGACTTCACCGCCCTCACTGCCGCTTCGACCACGCCGCTCACCACGACGACGTCGAAGACCAGCGGCTCCTCGACCAGCGGCACCGACACCTCGGTCGGTAGCCAGGACTACTTCCTCAAGCTGCTGGTCGCCCAGATGAACAACCAGGATCCGCTGAACCCGATGGACAGCGCGCAGATGACGAGTCAGCTCGCGCAGCTCAACACGGTGCAGGGCATCGACAAGATGTCGACGCAGCTCGACTCGCTGCTCGGCGACGTCGGCTCTTCGCAGTCCCTGCAGGCGTCGTCGCTGGTCGGCAAGGACGTGCTGGTGCCGGGTTCCTCGATCGATCTCGCCAGCGGCAAGGGCGTGGCCGGCGTCAACCTGTCGGCCGACGCCGACGCCGTCACGATCACCATCAAGGACGCGTCGGGCGCGACCATCCACACCGCGGACCTGGGCGCGCAGTCGAAGGGCCTCGTCAATTTCGTCTGGGACGGCAGCACCGATTCCGGCACCACCGCCGCGGCCGGCGCCTACACGTTCACGGTGTCCGCCACGAGCGGCGCGGCGAAGACGACGGTCAGTGCCGACACGCTGTCGACCGGCGTCGTCTCCAGCGTCACGCCGGGCAGCGATGGCGGTTCGGTCTTCGTCAACGGCGTCGGCACGATCGCGCTCTCGCAGGTCAAGCAGATCTACTAGTTCTCCAGTCTCTCCACCACACGCAGGGGACGGTCGTCCTCGCCACTACCGTCTCTCAAGGAGCATTCGATGGCTTTCGAACAAGGGTTGTCCGGCCTCTCGGCCGCATCCAAGAATCTCGACGTGATCGGCAACAACGTCTCCAACGTCAGCACCGTCGGCTTCAAGGAGTCCGACGCCCACTTCGCCGACATCTACGCGACGGCCGGTGGCCTGGTCGGCAACAACACACCGGGCATCGGTACCCAGGTCTCGGCGATCGCGCAGTCGTTCTCGCAGGGCTCTCTCACGACAACCTCGAATCCGCTCGATCTCGCGATCAACGGCTCCGGGTTCTTCCGGCTGTCGGACAACGGGGCGGTCGAGTACAGCCGCAACGGCCAGTTCCATCTCGACAAGAACGGCTACATCGTCAATGACGCCGGCAAACGCCTCACCGGCTATGCGGCGGGCGTCGACGGCAACATCCTGCCGACGGCTACGCCGACCGACCTGCAGATCTCGCAGGCCGACGTGACGCCGCAGTCGACGACGAAAGTCGGCGTCACCGTGAGTCTCGATTCGCGCGCGACAGCCATCACGAATACCTTCGATCCGACGGACTCCACGACGTACAACTACGCGACCTCGACGTCGGTCTACGATTCACTGGGCAACTCGCACGCGCTCGGCATGTACTTCGTGCCGAACGGGGCGACGCAGAGCGGCGAGAACAAGTGGAGCGTCTATGCCACCAACGACGGCACGGCGGTCGGCACGGGTCCGGTGGGTACGGTCACGTTCGGCAGCAACGGCCTGATCGATACGACACAGACCACGCTGCCGTTCAGCGTTTCGACGCCGGTGGCCGGCGGCGCCACGACGCCGCTGGCGTTCACGCTGGACCTGACGGGATCGACCCAGTTCGGCACGTCGTCGGGCATCAACCAGTTGACGCAGGACGGCTACACGTCCGGACGTCTGTCGAAGTACTCGGTGTCGAACGACGGCACCATCCAGGGAAGCTACACGAACGGTCAGACGAAGAATCTGGCGCAGGTCACTCTGGCCAATTTCACGTCTCCCGAAGGCCTCGCCTCGCTGGGCAACAACACGTGGTCCGAGTCGGCCAAGTCCGGACCCCCGCTGGTCGGCGCTCCCGGCACCGCGAGTCTCGGCGCGCTGCAGTCGGGCACGGTCGAGGAGTCCAACGTGGACCTGACGGCGGCGCTCGTCGACATGATCACGGCGCAGCGCAACTACCAGGCCAACGCGCAGACCATCAAGACCGAGGACGCGCTGATGCAGACGCTGGTCAGCCTGCGTTGATCGCGCCGTCGTCGCACTGACCCCGGAGCCGGCCCATGGATCGTCTCATCTACACCGCGATGTCGGGCGCCAGGAGCACGCTCGACCATCAGGCGACGGTCGCGAACAACCTGGCCAACCTGTCGACACCCGGGTTTCGTGCGGATCTCAACCTGTATCGGTCGATCCCGGTCGACGGCGCGGGCATGGCGACGCGGACGTCGGTCGCGGAGTCCACGCCGGGGACCGACTTCTCCGGCGGCGCGCTGATCGACACGGGACGGGCGCTCGACGTCGCGATCACCGGCCGCGGCTGGTTCGCGGTGCAGGCCGCCGACGGCAGCGAGGCCTACACGCGCAATGGCAGCCTCGGCATCGATGCCGAAGGCACGCTGGTGACGAAGAGCGGGCAGCAGGTGCTGGGCGACGGCGGTCCGATCGCCGTGCCGCCCAACACCGTCGTCTCGATCGGCAAGGACGGCACGGTGTCCGGCGTCCCGTCGGCGCCGCCGCGCACCAGCGTCACGGTGCTCGGCAAGCTCAAGCTGGTCGACCCCGAAGACAGCGCGCTGGTGAAGGGCACCGACGGGCTCTTCCGCATGCGCGACGGCAGCACCGCCGACGCCAGCGACACCGTCAAGGTCACGTCCGGCGCGGTCGAGGGGAGCAACGTCAACGCGGCGTCGGCGCTGGTGGACATGATCGGCCTGGCCCGTCAGTTCGAGATGCAGATGAAGATGATCACGAGCGGCGAGGACAACGACAAGCATGCGACGGAGTTGCTCAGCGCGAACTGACGGAACGTGCGGCAAGCGTGAATAGGCCCGGATAAGTCGCTCTTATCCGGGCCTTGTCTTTGCTGCGAAGGGTTGACACTGGTGCTGTCGGAAAGGGTTCGCGAATCGGTATCCGCGCCCGTCCGCACCGCCTTCCCCGACGGGGACCAGCCACCCGACTTCGCCGACGCGAGGTCAACAGGGACTCGCATGATCCGCTCGCTCTACATCGCCAAGACCGGACTCGACGCGCAGCAGACCCAGCTCGACGTCATCTCCAACAACCTCGCCAACGTCAGCACGCAGGGCTTCAAGCGCTCGCGCGCGGTGTTCGAGGACATGCTTTACCAGACGACGCGGGAGCCGGGCGCACAGTCCACGCAGCAGACGACCTTGCCTTCGGGCCTGCAGGTCGGTACTGGCTCGCGGCCGGTCGCGACGACGCGCATCCACACGCAAGGCAGTCTTTCGCAGACCGGCAATGCGCTGGACATGGCGATCCAGGGCGATGGTTTCTTCCAGATCCTGCAGCCGGACGGCACGACCGCGTACACGCGCGACGGCTCGTTCCATCGTGACGCGACCGGCCAGATGGTCAACTCGAACGGCATGTCGCTGCAGCCCGCGATCACGATCCCCGCCAACACGCTGACCGTGACGATCGGTCAGGACGGCACGGTCTCGACGACGACGCAGGGCAGCGCCGCCTCGACGACGATCGGCACGATCCAGCTCGCGAACTTCATCAATCCGGCCGGCTTGTCGAGCCAGGGTGGAAATCTCTACACCGAGACGGCGGCATCGGGTTCGCCGCAAAGCGGCACGCCCGGCACCAACGGCATGGGCATCGTCAGCCAGCAGTACATCGAAACCTCGAACGTCAACGTCGCCGAGGAGCTGGTCAACATGATCCAGGCGCAGCGTGCGTACGAACTCAACTCGAAGGTCATCACGACGTCGGACCAGATGCTGCAGCGCCTGACGCAGATGTGATCGTGATGGGCAAACCACGGAACGGGGCCGAGCGGGATGTCATCCCGGCGAAGGCCGGAACCTAATCTTTGATGATCATGAACAGACAAAAATCGGGCCCCGGCCTGCGCCGCGGCGCCATCCTGACGATGGCGGCGGTGTCGCTGCTGTCGGGCTGCGGCGCTCTCAGGACCGTCGACATCCATCAGCCGCTGACCGCGCGCCCCGCGCCGGTCGTGGCCGTGCCCGGCGCGCAGACCGGCGGCTCGATCTTCCAGACCGTCAACTATCAGCCGCTGTTCGAGGATCGTCGTGCGCGCAATGTGGGCGACGTCATCACGATCGTGCTCAACGAGAAGCTGCAGGCCAGCAAGCAGTCGGGCAGCGACGTCTCCAAGGCGGGCAGCACGGCGCTCGCCATCCCGACGATGATCGGCCACCTTCCGCTCAAGTTCCTGTCGGGCACGAGCGTCAGCGGCACGTCGGACACCAAGTTCGCCGCCAAGGGCGACAGCGCGAGCAGCAACGCGTTCACCGGCGTCATCACCGTGACCGTCATCGAGGTGCTCGGCAACGGCAACCTGCTGGTCTCGGGCGAAAAGCAGATCGGCATCAACCAGGGCTCCGAGTTCATCCGCTTTTCGGGCGTGGTCAACCCGATCTTCGTGGTCAACAACAACACCGTGTCGTCGACCCAGGTCGCCGACGCCCGCATCGAATATCGCGGCACCGGCTACATCGACGAGGCGCAGACGATGGGCTGGCTGTCGCGGCTCTTCATGACCGTCTCGCCGTTCTAGCGTCCGCGTTCCAGCTTCATCGTTCCCGCGTCATCGTTCTCTATCACGCTTCGAGGCCATCACGTGATGCTCTGCAAGACTCTTCGCCTGCTCTCGATGGCCGTCCTCGCCGCCGCCGCGCTGCTGACGGTGCTGCCGTCCCGTGCCGAGCGCATCAAGGACCTCGTTTCGATCCAGGGCGTGCGGTCCAACCAGCTGGTCGGTTACGGCATCGTGATGGGACTCGACGGCTCGGGCGACCAGACGACGCAGACGCCGTTCACCGTGCAGAGCGTCGTCGCGATGCTGTCCCAGGAAGGCGTCAACCTGCCCCCGGGCACCACGCTGCAGCTCAAGAACGTGGCGGCCGTGATCGTCACGGCGACGCTGCCGGCGTTCGCGCGGCCCGGCCAGGCGATCGACGTGACGGTGTCGTCGATGGGCAACGCGAAGAGCCTGCGCGGCGGCACGCTGGTGATGACGCCGCTCAAGGGCGCCGACAACCAGGTCTACGCGATGGCCCAGGGCAACATCCTGCTCGGCGGCGCAGGAGCATCGGCGGCCGGCAGCAAGGTGCAGATCAACCAGCTCAACGCGGGCCGCGTGCCGGCGGGCGCGACCATCGAACGCGCGGTCGCCACGTCGATCGGGCAGGGCGAGTTCGTCAACCTCGAACTCCAGGAGACCGACTTCGCCAACGCGCAGGCCGTCGCCGCGACGATCAACAAGGCGTCGCCGAACAGCGCGACGCTGCTCGACGGCCGCGTGGTGCAGGTCCGCGCGCCGGTTTCGGCCAACGACCGCGTCGCGTTCCTGGCGAGCCTGCAGGACCTCGACGTGGCACTCGCCCGACCGGCCGCGAAGGTCATCATCAACGCCCGCACCGGCTCCATCGTGATGAACCAGTCGGTCAGCCTCCAGGCCAGCGCCGTGGCGCACGGCAACCTGTCGGTGACGATCGCCGCGCAGAACAGCGTCAGCCAGCCCGGCGCGCTCGCTCAGGGGACCACGACCAGCGTGACCAATGCGGACATCTCGATCAAGTCCGAGAAGGGCGAGCTCGTCAACGTCCCTTCCAGCGCGAAGCTGACCGACGTGGTCAAGGCGCTCAACGCGATCGGCGCGACGCCGCAGGACCTGCTGTCGATCCTTCAGGCGCTCAAGGCCGCAGGAGCGTTGCGCGCCGAGCTCGAGGTGATCTGACGTGGGGCTCGTCTCGACCAGCAGCCTGCTGTCGACGCCATCCTCGTCCGCGTCGTCGTCCACCGGCGTCGGCGGCAGCTACGACCCGCGCGATCTCGCCGCGGTCAAGCTCGCCGCGAAGAACAACGACCCCGCGTCGACGAAGAAGGTCGCGCAGCAGTTCGAGTCGATGTTCCTGTCGATGATGCTGAAGAACATGCGCGCGACGTTGCCCGGCACCGACCCGCTGGCCAGCGACGGCTCGAAGATGGCGACCGACATGTACGACCAGCAGCTCGTCCAGAACCTCAGCAAGGGCAAGGGCATGGGGCTCGCGGACGCGCTGGTGGCGCAGATCGAGCGGGCCCAGGGCAAGCAGCCGTCGGCGGCCGGCGCGGCGGCCAGCGATTCGTCGAGCGACACGCTGGACCAGTTCAGCAACGGCATCCCGCTGACGATGACCCGCGCCAAGGCGGTGCCGCTGACGCGTGACGGCGCGTCGCTCGATACGTCGACGACGCCGGCTGCCGGAACGACGACGGGGACGACCGCATCGACCGGTTCCGTCCATCACGACTTCGTCGATCGCTTCAAGGACGCGGCGACCGCCGCGGCGGAAGCCACAGGCCTGCCGGTGAAGGTCATCCTCGGCCAGGCCGCGCTCGAAAGCGGCTGGGGCAAGCACGAGGTCCGCGATGCCAAGGGCGGCGGCAGCTACAACCTGTTCGGCATCAAGGCGCCGGCCGGCTGGACCGGCGCGACGGTCGATGCGGTCACGACCGAGGTCGTCAACGGCGTGGCGCAGAAGGTCGTGCAGAAGTTCAAGGCCTACGCGTCGTACGCCGACTCGTTCATCGACTACGCGCAGACGGTGGCCAACAACCCGCGTTACGACAAGGCGATTCAGGTGGCCGGCGACGTCGTCAAGTTCGCGACCGAGATGGGCAAGTCGGGGTACGCGACCGATCCCAACTACGGCACGAAACTCGCGCAGGTCCTGACCGGTCCGTTGAGCAAGCTGCTATGAACACGCCGCTCCCCACCGACTCCAGTTCTGTCGCGCGCTGCCGATATCGAGGGGTGGCAAGGGAGTCGATCCTGTTCGCAGGACAAGACACGAAGCGAGGTGGAACGTGAGCTTGATCGGAATCGGTCTGTCGGGGCTGCGCGCGGCGCAGGCGGGCCTCACCACGACCGGCCAGAACATCGCCAACGTCAACACGCCGGGCTTCTCGCGCCAGCAGGTCGTGCAGACCGCGTCGGTCGCGCAGTTCACGGGTGCGGGCTACCTCGGGACCGGCACCAACGTGTCGAGTGTGCGTCGCGTGTACAGCGACTACCTGACGACGGCGTTGCGCAACAACACGGCATCGAGCGCCAGCGCGGATACCTACTCGACGGAGACCTCGCAGGTCGACGGCTATCTGGCCGATTCGTCGTCGAGCCTCTCGTCGGCGTCCGATACGTTTTTCGCAGCCGTGCAGACGGTCTCGACCAACCCCGCGGATTCCGCGGCGCGCCAGACGCTGCTGTCGACCGCGCGCACGCTGGCCGCGCGTTTCAACGATCTCAGCGGCCGGCTGCAGACCCAGGGCGCCGACGTCAACCGTCAGATCGACGACTCGGTCTCGTCGGTCAACACGCTCGCCCAGCAGGTGGCGGGACTCAACAAGAGCATCCTGACCGACGGTCGCGATGCGACGAACAACCAGATCCCCAACGACCTGCTCGATCAACGCGACGCGCTCGTGCAGCAGATCGCCGGCCTGGTCGGCTCGACGGCGATCCCGCAGTCCGACGGCACGCTCAACGTGTTCGTCGGCAACGGTCAGCCGCTGGTCGTCGGTGGCACCGCGAACACGCTGACGACGGTGCCGGACGATCAGGACTCGACGAAGAAGCAGCTGGCCGTGACGATCAACGGCCAGGCGCAGCGGGTCAGCACGGCCCAGGTCACGGACGGCACCATCGGCGGCCTGCTCAAGTTTCGCGACCAGGTCCTCGGACCGACGCTCAACTCGCTCGGTCAGACCGCGATCGGTCTCGGCACCGCGTTGAACGCGCAGAACGCGCTCGGTCAGGACGCCAATGGCAACCCCGGTGGGCCCCTGTTCACGCTCGGTTCGCCGCTGGTCTCGGGACGCTCGACCAACAGCGCCGGCGCCGCCCTCGCGGTGACCGTCAGCGATGCGACGCAGCTGACCACGAGCGACTACCGCCTCGACTACGACGGCACCAACTACAAGCTGACCGACCTGAGCAGCAACACGTCACAGAGCTTTACGAGCCTGCCGCAGACGGTCGACGGCATCCAGATCGCCGTGACGGGGCCGCTCGCGGCCGGCGACCGCTTCACGATCTCACCGACCCGCGGCGCCGCCGGCACGTTCGCGGTGGCGACGACCGATCCGTCGAAGATCGCGACCGCGGCGCCGATCGCGTTGTCGGCCGCATCGACCAACACGGGCACCGCGCAGATGGCGTCCCTCGCCGTGACCGCGGGCTCGTCATGGCCGGCCAACCTGCAGACGCCGGTCAACGTGAAATTCCATGTCTCCGGATCGACCACGACCTACGACCTGGTCGATCCGTCGACCAACGCCGTCCTGTCGAGCGGGAACGCGTACACCACCGGCACGACGATCTCGCAGAACGGCTGGAACCTGACGTTGAGCGGCTCGCCGGCGGACGGCGACACGCTGACGGTCGGTCCCAACACCGGCGGCGCCGGCGACCCGCGCAACGCGCTGCTGCTGGCTGCGGTCCAGCAGGCGACGGTGACGAAGATCGGCAGCGCGCAGGACACGTACAACGGCCTCGTCGGACTGATCGGCAACAAGACGCAGGAAGCCACGTCGCTGTCGAAGTCCGAAGACAACCTGTTGACGCAGGCGCAGACCGCGCGCGACTCGGTGTCCGGTGTCAACCTCGACGAGGAAGCCGTCAACCTCCAGAAGTATCAGCAGGCCTATCAGGCCGCGAGCAAGAGCATCGCGACCGCGCAGGCCATGTTCGCTTCCATCCTGGCTCTTTTCTCTTAGCGTGGACTAGCATGCGCATCGCCACTACAACGCTCTACGACCGTGGTCTCGCGTCGATCAACCAGGCGCAGGCCAACCTGGAGATTTCGCAGCAGCAGGTGTCGACCGGCAAGCGTGTCAACACGCCGTCCGACGATCCGATCGCGGCTACCGAGATCCTCCGGACCACCTCCGCCCTCGCCAGCAACACGCAGTACATATCCAATCAGGACGCCGCCAACGCCCAGCTCGGCACCACCGACAGCACGCTGGGTCAGGTCACCGACCTGTTGCAGACCGTGCGGACGACGCTGGTCTCGGCCAACAACAGCGCTTTGTCGGACAGCGATCGTGCGTCGTTGAGTGCCGACCTCAAGGGACGCCTCGATTCACTGGTCGCTCTGGCCAACACGAAGGACGGCAACGGCAACTATCTCTTCGCCGGCTATCGCAGCACGACGACGCCGTTCGCCAACAACGGCACGAGCGTCACGTATGCGGGCGACGACGGATCACGCAACATCCAGGTCTCGGCCACCCGACAGATCGCCGTGTCCAGCAGCGGCGCAGACGTCTTCAATCGCGTGCCGCAGGGCAATGGCGTCTTCACGACGGCCGCCGCGTCGGGCAACACCGGCGGTGGCATCGTCGACACCGGAACCGTGGCCAATCCCGCGGCACTGACGGGGCACACGTACAACGTGCAGTTCACGGTGGCCGGCGGCGCCACGACCTATCAGGTGACGGACACCACGACCAACACGGCGGTGGGATCGCCGGTCGCCTTCACGGCGGGCAACACGGTGTCTTTCGACGGTCTGCAGTTCGGCATCAGCGGTGCACCGGCCAACGGCGACCACTTCACGGTCGCGCCCGCGGCCAAGCAGAGCATCTTCCAGACGCTGCAGAACGCGGTCAACCTGCTCGCGCAACCGACCACGGCGGCCGGTGGCATCGCCAAGCTGTCGAGCGGCCTGGCCTCGTCGATCTCCAATCTCGACAATGCGCTCGATCACACGTCGTCGGTGCGTGCGTCGGTCGGTGTCAGACAGAACGAGTTGACCGCGCTGGGGACCTCCGCGAGCACGAGCGACACCGACGGTCAGGCGCGGCTGTCGACGCTGCAGGACACCGACTACGCGAAGGCCGCGACCGAACTCGCGAAAGACCAGGCGGCGTTGTCGGCGTCGCAGAAGGTCTTCGCGTTGATCAACGCGAAGTCGCTGTTCGACTATCTGTGACACTCAAACCGGGTCGTCCGTCAGCCCGTGCTCGACGACGTAGCGCGTCAACTCGACGTTGCTCTTCATCCGCATCTTCTCGAGCACCCGTGAGCGATAGACGCTGACGGTCTTGACCGAGATGCACAGCACCTCGGCGATCTCGGTCAGCGAGTGGCCGGCGGCAATCATCTTCATCGTCTGGAACTCGCGGTCCGACAGGCTCTCGTGCGGTACCGCGTCGTCGGGGCGCTCCACGTGATCGGCCAGCATCTCCACCATCGCCGGCGTGATGTAGCGGCGGCCGTTGGCGACCGTCCGCACCGCGGTCACGAGATCCTCGGGCGCGCTCTGCTTCGTCACGTAGCCCGACGCGCCCGCCTTGATCGCGCGCACCGCGTATTGCTCCTCGGGATGCGAGCTGACGATCAGGATCGGCAACCGCGGATGGTCCTTCCGCAACTGGCGCATCAGGTCGAGCCCGCTCTTGCCGGGCATCGAGACGTCGAGCAGCAACACGTCGAACGCGGCGTCGCGGATCGCGCGCATCACTTCGGCGCCGTTGTTGGCTTCGGCCACGACGCGCAGGTCGGACGACGCGTTGAGCACCGACACGAGGCCGGCGCGCAGCAGCGGGTGGTCGTCGGCCACGATGATCCGGATGGTCATGCGCCTTTCCGTCGCCTGGTGCGGATCGTCACGCGGCGCTCCGCCGCGGCTGGCGCTCCATCGGGATGCCGACCATCACGGTCGTGCCCATGCCTGGCGGTCCGGTGATGTCCATCCAGCCGTTGAGCGAGAGGATGCGCTCGCGCATGCCGGTGATGCCGAAGCCGTTCTCGCGTTCGATGCTGGCGTTGGACTTGTCGCCCGGGAGCCCGCGGCCGTCGTCGCGGATCTCGAGCGTCAGCTCGCCGCCGCGCGCGAACAGCACGACGTCGACGTGCTTCGCGCCCGCGTGCTTGGCGACGTTGTTCAGCGCTTCCTGCAACACGCGGAACAACGCGATCGACTGGTCGGGCGTGAGCATCGGCTCGCGTTCGGGCTCGGTGAACTCGGTGTCGATGTCCATGCGCTTCGAGAACTCGCGCAGCTGCCACTCGATGGCCGGCACGATGCCGTCGTCGAGGATGCTCGGCCGCAACGCCTTCGCGATGCGCGTGCTGACCGCCGCCGTCGAATCGAGCAGCCGCGTGAAGGCTGCCAGCTTCTCCTGCACTTCGGGCAGGTCGGGCGTCAGCTGCTTGACGCGCAGCAGGTCGATCTTCAAGCCGGTCAGCGAGCTGCCGATGTCGTCGTGGATCTCACGCGCGATCAGTGCCCGCTGGCGCTCCTCGGCCGACGTCATGTGCGCCGACAGGTCCCGCAATCGCTGCTCGGACTCCTGCAGCGCCAGCTCGGCGCTCTTGCGATCGGTGATGTCGGTGATCACGCCGAGGTGGCCGATGATGGCGCCGTGCGAATCCCGATACGGGCGCATCTGACCGATCACCCACGTGGTGGAACGCCCGGGCCGGTCGATCGGGTTCTCGAACGACAGCGGCAGCGTGGGGTCGGCCGCGAACAGCGCGGTGGCCTCGAGCGTCGCGCCCTGCGTCTGCACGCATGCGCGCCAGTCGAGGCCGCGGGCCTGGTCCTGCGAGACGCCGGTGATCTCGGCCCAGCGTTCGTTGACGTACAGGCAGCGCTGGTCGGGGTCCGTCAGGAAGATGCCGACCGGTGCGATCTCGGTCAGCGTGCGAAAGCGTTCCTCGCTGTCGCGCAACGCGGTCAGCGCTTCCGGGTCGCCGTGGCCCGCCCCGTGACCGAAGAGCGTGGCAGGACCGGACTGCGCAGGCGCTCGCGATGCACGATCGAAATCGAGGCGCCGACGATCGTCGTCGGTCGACGCGCATGCCCTGAACGCGGTCGCGAGCCAGGTGCGGCGCGCATCCGACGATGACGCGCCCGGATAGAGGATCACCGCGGGCGTCGGCTCGAGGGTCTGCGTCATCGCCAGCACCGCGGACAGAGACATCCGCGCGGGCGACTGATGGCAGAGCACGCAGGCCCACGCACCTTCGAGCACCGCCTGTTGAACGGCGACCGCGTGATCGACGACCCGCAGCACGACGGCAGCGCCGTCGTTCGCGGCAAGGCGGTCCGCATCGCGTTGCCACGCGCCCGCATCCGCCATCCGATCGTCGATGACGAGAATCCGCAGCCCACCCACTGATCGATGTTGCATGGAGTCGCGAAGGCGAACGGCTTTCGGGTCACTGGAATCGCGACGTCGGGAGGCATGAACGACGAGGCCGTCCGAGATCGAAATCGATGTTAGCACGTGACTTTCCGAGGGTCCGCGCGCCGTGCGAAAGTCCGACGTCGTCAGAACCTGAGACCCTTCAACATCGCCTTGCCGGCAGTCGTCGGGTCGTTGCGCATCCGTGCTTCCTCACGGCCCATGTACGTGAAGATGCCGTCCGCGGTCTTCTGCGACACGTAGCTGGTCAGTCGGTCCTGGTTCATGCCGAGAGACTCCAGGGCGGCCGACTGCTTCAACGCGCCCGCGCGCGACAGCGCGCTCTTCACGATCGGCGTGATCTTGTTGACGATGTCGTTGCCCGAGGTCCGCTTGAGGAAGTCGGTGGCGGCGGTGTTGCCGTGCGTGCCGATACCGATCGCGTCGCGCATCGTGACGCGGTCGATCGCCGCGCGGAAGATGGGCTTGGCCTCGGCGGCGGCCGTCTCGGCGGCGTGGTTGAGCTGGCTCGACAGGTCGTTGGTGGCGCCGAGCCGGTCGCTGAACTTGAGCACGTCGCCGAACTTGCCGATCTGCCCCGGCAGCCCGATGCGGATGGCATCGTCGGACGAGAACGCACCGGGGCGCGACAGCCGGTCGAGCGCGGCGTCCGACGCGTTGCCGAGCAGACCCTTCAACGCGTCGCCCGACCCCTGGGCCTGCGCCGCCGGCGCGAGCGACAAGCCCGTCGCGAGGGCGAGAATCGTGATGGAGATCCAGGAACGAGCATGCATCGCGTTACTTTCGTCGGTGAAGGGAGTGTCTCAAGTCTGCGCCATTGTCAGTGAGGCGTCACCGGACGACAGGACCCCATCCGTCGGCCATGGGCGTCGCGCGAGTTCGCCGCGCAGTTGATCGATGATCAGCCGGATCAGATAGAACCCGAGCTGCGGGTTCTGGATGTAGAGCAGGTAGGCCGCTTCGTCGGTCATCGAATAGCAGACGCAGTCGGTCTCGCAGAGCACGGTCGCGGCGCGGCGGTGTTCGTCCGAGAACATGCCGACCTCGCCGATCAGGTTGCCGGCGCCGAGCGTCTGCTGCAGCTCGGGCGAGCGCAGCGTGCCGCTCGCGATGTAGAACAGCTCGCTCGCGGTGTCGCCGGCACGGAACAGCACGGCGCCCGCCTTGAACTTCCTCTTCTTCATCTGCGGCAGGAGCCAGTCCTTGACCGATGTGTGCGCGCTCGCCCGTTCGAGGGTCGTCAGCAGCCGTCGCAGCGACCACAGGCGATAGACATTGATCGACAGCAGCGAGACCTGCAACGCGACCAGCAGCCAGTTGCGTTCGATCGCGAACTCGACGATGAAGAAGGCGTTGGCGCCGAGCGCGAACAGACGCAGCGGCGTCATCCGTTTCATCAGGTTGCTCAGCAGCATGAAGACCGCGCCACCGGCGCCGAAGGCCAGCGCGATCTCGAATTGCAGGGTCAGCATGGCGATGCGTCCATCGATGCCGCGACGCGGCGATGGGACGATGATAGCTATCGCAGGAAGCGCGAGACCGACGCGATGACCGTGTTGTCCGACATCGTCAGCAGCACCGGCAGGCTGACGCCGAGCACCACGAGGCCCACCGTGATCGTGATCGGGAAGCCGATCGAGAAGACGTTGAGTTGCGGCGCGGCGCGCGTCATCACGCCGAGCGCGATGTTGGTCACGAGCAGCGCGGCGATCACCGGCAGCGCGAGATGCAGCGCGAGCCCGAAGATCACGCCGCCTTCGAGCACCAGCGACTTCCAGTCGTCGAAGGCGCCTGTGACGCCGGCGATCGGCAGTGTCTGGAAGCTCTCGGACACGCCGGCGATCATCATCAACGGACCGTTGGCGACCAGGAACGCGAGCATCGCGAAATACTTCAGCAGGCCGCCCAGGATGGGGTCCTGGTCATTGGTCTCGGGGTTGACCAGGGTGGCGAAGCCGAGTCCCATCTGCAGGCCCATCAGGTCTCCGGCATATTCGATGGCCGCGAACGCGAGCTTGACCGAGAAGCCCATCGCCGCACCGATCAGCAGGTTGCGGCCGATCAGTACGAAGCCGTCGCCCGACATCAACGCGACGTTCGGAATCACCGGCACACCGGGCGCGACGCACAACGTGATGAAGATGGCGAGACCGATGCGCACGCGCCGCGGCACCGACGGGTCGCCGAGGATCGGCGCGGTGCCGACCAGCGCGGCGATCCGGACCAACGGATAGGCGACCCCCGCGAGCCACGCGGCGAGCTGCGCATCGGTGAACTGGAACACGACGGACCGGGCTGTCGGCGCGACTTCTAGCCGATCACGTGCGGAATGCTCGCGAAGAGCTGCTGCATGTAGTCCACCAGCACCTGGATCATCCACGGGCCGGCGATGACGCCGACCGCGAACACGCCGACCAGCTTGGGGATGAACGACAGCGTCGCCTCGTTGATCTGCGTGGCGGCCTGCAGGATGCTGACGACGAGGCCGATCACGAGCGCGGCCAGCAGCATCGGTGCGGAGACCATCAGCGTGGTCTCGATGGCGTGCTGGCTGATGGAGAGGACGGCTTGGGAGTTCATGATTTCTTGATTAGGAGAAGCTCTGGACGAGCGAGGCGATGAGCAGGGTCCAGCCGTCGGCCAGCACGAACAGCATCAGCTTGAACGGCAGCGAGATCAGCGTCGGCGACAGCATCATCATGCCCATCGACATCAGCACGCTCGACACCACGAGGTCGATGATGATGAACGGGATGAAGACGATGAAGCCGATCTGGAACGAGGTCTTGAGTTCGCTGGTCACGAAGGCCGGGATCAGCACCTTCAGCGGCACGTCGGCGGGGTTCGCGACGGCCGGCGCGTTGGCCAGCTTCATGAACAGCGCGATGTCGGGCTCGCGGGTCTGCTTGGTCATGAAGCCCTTGATCGGCCCTTCGGCGCGCGACAGCGCCTCGTCCTGCGAGATCTGGTTGCGCGAGAACGGCAGGTACGCGTCGTCGTAGATCTTGTCCGCGACCGGGGCCATCACGAACAGCGTGAGGAAGAGGGCGAGGCCCACCATCACCTGATTCGGCGGCGACGTCTGCGTGCCGAGCGCGTGACGCAACAGCGACAGCACGATGATGATCCGCGTGAACGCCGTCATGAGCAGCAGGATGGCCGGCAGGAACGTGAGCGCGGTCAGCAGCACCAGCAATTGCAGCGACAACGAATAGGTCTGGCCGCCACCGGCGAGCGGCGTGGTGGTCAGCGCGGGCATCGCGGAGATGGCGCCGGCCTGTTGGGCCCATGCCGACGAGCTGGCGACGGCGAGGACGAGCAGCGTCAGGAAGGGCCGCATGACCCGGCGCCGTGCAACCATGCTCACGTGCCGCTCCGCGCGGCGCGCAGGCGATCGATGAAACGCGGCGTCGCCGCAGTCGCGTCGTCGACCGGACCGGTCATGCTGTCCACGGCCGTGTGCAGCAAGGACACGTGTCCCGAGGCCACGCCGAGCAGCAGCGTCTCGCCGCCGAAGCGGACCACGACGACCTTCTCGCGAGGGCCGACCGACGCGCCGCCGAGAACCTGGACGATCCCGCTGCTGCGAGTCCGGGGACCGACGCGCTTCAACAGCCACGCGGCCGCGTAGATCAGGCCGACGACGATGACGAGTCCGACCAGGCCCTGCATCATGCTGGCCATCGGAGACGTCGGGGTCGCGATCGGCGCCTGGCGGGCGGCGGAGGGGCTCGAGGACGCGGCG
>CAZZWS010000033.1:0-24736 GCA_964657795.1 Beijerinckiaceae bacterium | reverse complement strand
CGACCGCGTCGGCTTCCGCGCGGTTGTTGCGATAGGTCAGGACGATGTCGCTTCCCTGCTCGGCGAGCTTCAGCACCATGCTGCGGCCGAGGCCGCGGTTGGCGCCGGTGACGAGGGCGATGGGGGTGGTGGTGGTCATGACGTGCTCCGGTCGTGGTGCATCGGCGAAGATGCGATGGCGCACTTTATTGCAAGAACGCAGCACGATAAACTGCGCATCCCGGATTTGACTGTTCGCCCCACGCGAACAATCTCAATGCCTCATGAATCGCATCGAAGCCATGCAGATCTTCGTGCGCGTCGCCGAACTGTCGAGCTTCAGCCGCGCGGCGGACCTGTTGCAGATTCCGAAGGCCAGCGCGTCGACGGCCGTGCAATCGCTCGAGTCGTCGCTCGGCACGCGGCTGCTGCATCGAACGACGCGTCGCGTGCAGCTCACGCAGGACGGCAGCGCGTATTACGAGCGCTGCAAGGACCTGCTCGCCGACCTCAACGAACTCGACACGATGTTCGAGCGCGGACCGCAGGCGTTGCGCGGCAAGCTGCGCGTCGACATGCCGAGCGCGATGGCCATCGAGTTCATCATCCCGCGGCTGCCCGCCTTTCTGCACGCGCATCCGCAGATCGAACTCGAACTCGGCAGCGCCGACCGCCGGGTCGATCTGGTCCGCGAAGGCTACGACTGCGTGCTGCGCGTCGGTGACCTCGGCGACACGACGCTGGTCGCGCGGCCGCTCGGGCACCTGACGCTGATCAACTGCGCGAGTCCGGCGTACCTCGCCCGCCACGGGACGCCACGGACGCTGGACGATCTGGAGAACCACGCGCTGGTCCATTATTCGGCGTCGCTCGGCAGCAGATCGTCGGGCTGGGAGTACGTGGATGCGACCGGCCCCCACCATCTGCCGATCCGTGGCGCCCTGACCGTCAACAGCGTGGGCACCTATCGGGCCGCGTGCCTCGCGGGCCTCGGCATCGTTCAGGCGCCCGCGGTGGCGATGCGACCGCTGATCGCGGAAGGCCGACTCGTCGAGGTTCTGCCGCATTGGGCGCCCGCGCCGATGCCGGTGGCGCTGCTGTACGCGCATCGTCGCAACCTGTCGAAGCGCGTCCGCGTCTTCATGCAGTGGTTCGCGGACGCGTTGGTACCCTACCTCGACATGCAACCCGCGGAATCGACGAATGCGCTTTGAAGGTCGACCAGACGTGAAGGAAATCGCGCGAGGTGCGTCGCGACGACACGCGACCGTCGCCGACCTCGCGGCGACCGAGACCGTCATCGATGCCCGCTCGCCCGCGGAGTTCGCGCTCGACCACATTCCCGGATCGATCAACTGCCCGGTCCTGAGCGACGACGAACGCGTCGTCGTCGGCACGTTGTACAAGCAGCACGGGCCGTTCGAAGCCCGGCGCGTCGGCGGCGCGATGGTCGCCGCGAACCTCGCGAGGCATCTGCGCACAGAGTTCGCCGATCGTCCCGCCGACTGGAAACCGATCGTCTATTGCTGGCGGGGCGGCCTGCGCAGCGGCTCGATGGTGCAGTGGCTGCGACTCGTCGGCTGGGACGCGCGCCAACTCGGCGGCGGCTACAAGTCGTATCGCAAGCACGTCATCGACGTCATCGGGACGCTGTCGCCGCGACTCGACCTGCGCGTGCTGTGCGGTCCGACCGGCAGCGCGAAGACGCGCGTGCTGCAGGCGCTTGCCGCACGCGGCGAACAGACGCTCGACCTCGAAGCGCATGCCGATCACAAGGGTTCGGTGCTCGGCAACCTGCCCGGCATCGCACAGCCGACGCAGAAGCAGTTCGAGACGCGCGTGGCGGTCGACCTCGAAGGCTTGGACCTCTCGCGCCCGGTCTACGTCGAGGCCGAGAGCCGTAAGATCGGCCGCGTCGCGTTGCCCACCCCGCTGCTCGACCGGATGCGTGCGAGCCCGTGTATCGAACTCGTGGCCGACGTCGACACCCGACTCGCCTATCTGCTGCGCGACTATGCCTATCTCGGCGACGATGGCGAAGAGCTTGCTGCCAAGATCGCCTCGTTGCATGGCCTGCAGGCCAACGAAACGCTCGCGCGCTGGCAGCGCTGGGCCCGGGAACACGAACTCGCGCCTCTGTTTCGCGAATTGATGACGATGCATTACGACGCGCTCTACGCCCGGTCGCAGAACGGCAATTTCTTGCGGCTCGGCGAGGCGGCGCGGATCGCGGTGACCGCGCTCGACGAGGACGGCATCGGCGCGACGGCGCAATGCATCGCGGCAGCGGACCCATGCCGCGCCTCTGCGTGACACGACGGCGGCGCGCATCGAGCACGCCGCTCGAGAAATCTCCACCATCGACGCTTTCATGATCGACCTCCGTCATCGAACCTCGCAGCCGGCCGATCGCTGTTCCATACGCGGCATCCTCGGCCGCGCAGCGCTGGCGGCCGGCGCCATCCTGTTGTCGCTGGGGCTCGCCTCCTGTGGCGGACACGACGACGGCGCACCCGTCCCGCCACTCGCCGACGGCAATTTCTACGCCTCGCCGACCGGGGACGACACCGCGCCCGGCACGATCGACCGTCCGTTTCGCACGCTCCAGCATTGCGCGTCGGCGGCCTCGGCAGGTCGTGCCTGTCTGGTGCGCGGCGGCTCGTATCGCGAGACGATCAAGCCACCATCGGGCATCACGATCGAGGCTTACGACCGGGAAGTCGCGATCGTCGACGGCAGCGATCCCGTCCGCGGATGGACGCCCTGGCAGAACGGCATCTATCGCACGTCGATCGCACTGAACCCCGCGCTCGCCGCGAAGCAGTTGTTCGTGGACACGACGATGATGACCGAGGCCCGTTGGCCGAACGGCGACGACCTGTTCCATCCGCAATGGGCGATTGCGGGAACCGGCACCAGCCAGACGCAGTTGGTCGATGCGAACCTGCCGGCGATCGACTGGACGCATGCCCGTGTGCATCTGTGGAGCGGCAACGATCCGTGGACGCAACTGACCGGCGCCGTCGTGTCGTCCGGCATCGGAAAGGTCGGCATCAACATCGGCACGACCGGACGTTGCGACGCGGCGTCCGGCCAGCCGGTCTGCCCGGTGCCGGGCGGGCTGTATTACCTGACCGGCATCCTCGCCGCGCTCGACGCGCCACGCGAATGGTTCTACGACGCGACGGCCGGAACGCTGTACTTCATGGCGCCGGGACAGGTCGACCCGAATACGCTCGACGTCCGCATCAAACAACGAACCTACGCGTTCGATCTCTCCGGAACCCGGGGCGTGACGATCCGTGGGCTGCACCTGTTCGCCAGCACCATCCTGATGGATGCGGACAGCGCCGACGACGTGATCGACGGCATCGATGCGCAATACGTGTCGCACGCGACCGACATCAGCGCCTACCTCGGGTCGCACCTGCGCGACAGCGGCCTGATCGTCAACGGCACCGGTAACGTGGTCCGCAACAGCCACATCGCCTGGAGCGCGGGCAACGGCATCGTCCTGATCGGCAGCGGTCATCAGGTAACCAACAATCACATCGAGTACGTGGACTACCTGGGCGACTATTCCGCTGGCATCCAGATGATCGCTGCCGGCACCACGATCACCGGCAACACCATCGCCAACACCGGTCGCGCGGCCCTCTATCCGACGTCGCTCTCGCAGCAGGACATCGGCTACAACGACCTGTCGGCCGCGATGCTGCTCACGCGCGACGGCGCTGCCATCTATACCTGCTGCAGCGCCGACTCGACCACGATCACCACGCGCATCCACGACAACTGGATTCACGACACGGTCTTCGCGCAGCCGCTGTCGGTCGGCACCGGCATCGCCGGCGGCGGTGGCGGCGTTCCGGCGCCGATCGCCGGGGTCTACATCGACGGCGGGTCCGGCGGCGTGGAGGTCAGCCAGAACTTTCTCTGGCAAAACGCCACCGACAGCGTGTTCCTGCACGGCGGCATCGTCACCAGCGGCGCGTCCGACCCGCGCAGCAACGGCAACAACGATGTCCACGACAACACCGTGCCCGATGCGATGGGCTACGGCGCGAACAGCATCCGTTTTCGCGCGACGGGCAGCATCGCGACCACCACCATTCGGGATAATCGGGTGCGCGACGGGACGGTGGTGCTGTCGCCTTCGTCGCAAGGTGTAGCCGCGTCGAACAATGGACCCATGGCGCCAGGCGTGACGGACCCTGTCGGCACCGCGGGCGTCGGCTGTTCGTTCGCGGGCTGCGCGACGCGGACACCGCCCGCATTCTGATTTGTCGTCGGCGACGACAAGTTCACGAACCGAGGGCCGTCGTAAAATCCGCCCATGGAAGTCGCCCGCAAACTCGAAATCCTCGCCGACGCGGCCAAGTACGATGCGTCGTGCGCGTCGTCGGGCGCGAACAGGCGCAACTCGCTCGGCGGCAAAGGGATCGGCTCGACTGAAGGCATGGGCATCTGTCACAGCTACGCGCCCGACGGCCGCTGCGTGTCGCTGCTCAAGATCCTGCTGACCAATTTTTGCACCTACGACTGCCTGTACTGCGTCAACCGCGTGTCGTCCAACGTGCCGCGCGCGCGCTTCACCGTAGAGGAAGTCGTCGACCTCACGCTCGACTTCTACAAGCGCAACTACATCGAGGGCCTGTTCCTGTCGTCGGGGATCATCCAGTCGCCCGATTACACGATGGAGCAGGTCGTCTCGGTCGCGCGGAAGCTGCGCGAGGAACACGACTTTCGCGGCTACATTCATCTCAAGACCATCCCGGACGCGGGCGACGCGCTGCTCGCCGATGCCGGCCGCTATGCCGATCGGCTGTCGATCAATGTCGAGTTGCCGTCGCCCGAAGGCTTGAAGCAACTCGCGCCCGAGAAGGACGCCCGCGCGATCCGCGTTTCGATGGGTCGGCTCCGCGAGAAGATCGATGCGGCGAAGGGCGAACGCGCCGACGCGAAGCGCGTCGCCGTCGCGCAGATGAAGCCGCTGATCGCGCCGCGGCGTTTCGCGACCAGCGGCCAGAGCACGCAGATGATCGTCGGCGCGGACGCCAGCGACGACGCGCGCATCCTGTCGGTCAGCGCGAACCTGTACGGCTCGTATCGACTGAAGCGCGTGTACTACTCGGCGTTCAGCCCGATCCCCGACGCCAGCGGCTCGCTGCCGTTGAAGCCAGCGCCGCTGGTCCGCGAACATCGGCTGTATCAGGCCGACTGGCTGATGCGCTTCTACGGCTTCCAGTCCGACGAGATCGTGCAGCGAAGCGACGGCATGCTCGACCTCGACGTCGATCCCAAGCTCGGCTGGGCGCTGACGCATCGCGAGCGCTTTCCGGTCGACATCAATCGGGCGACGCGGGAAGACCTGCTGCGCGTGCCGGGCCTCGGCGCGAAGACCGTCGACAAGCTGATCGCGTCGCGTCGATATCGACGCATCCATCGCAGCGACCTCGCCCGCCTGCGCGTCGCGATGGCCAAGGTGCTGCCGTTCGTGATGCTCGCCGATCATCGCCCGCGCAACGACGAGCTCGACGCCGAGCAGTTGAAGCCACGACTGCTTCGCGAGGCGCAACGCGAGAGCGGGCAGCTCGCGCTGTTCGCATGACGTCACGAGCACGTTGACGCGATGCGGGTCGTCACGCTGCAGCATCAGACGGACTTCAAGGGCTGGCGGCAGGCCGCACGACGCTTGATCGTCGACGGCGTCGCACCTGAAGACGTGAGCTGGTCTGTGGGCTTCCCCGACTCGTTGTTCGAGGCGAGCGAGCCCACCGCGTCCGACTCGTCGCTATCGACCTTCACGGTCCCGCGCAGCTTCGTCGAGCGCGCCGCTGAAGCGATCCTCCATCGCGACGGCGATCGCTTCGCCCTGCTCTATCGCATCCTGTGGCGGATGCGAAGGGAGCACGGCTTGATGGAAGTCGCCGTCGACCCCGACATCGTGCGGCTCGAGGCGATGGTCAAGGCCATCCATCGCGACGCGCACAAGATGAAGGCCTACGTGCGCTTTCGCGAGGTGCTGGTACCCGACGAAAACGCAGTCAAGGCCCGTCCGTCTCACGTCGAGAGGGCCATGCGGGACGGCGACCACGTCGATGTACTGAACAAGTGGTTCGTCGCGTGGTTCGAGCCGTCGCACTACATCGTCGAGGCGGTCGCTCCGTTCTTCATGCGACGTTTCACGGCGATGCACTGGGCCATCCTGACGCCCGACCGCAGCGCGTCGTGGGACGGCGACGAGCTGTCGTTCGGTCCCGGCGCCCAGCGCAGCGACGCGCCGGCAGAAGACGTCCTCGAAGACCTGTGGCGCACCTATTACGCCAACATCTTCAATCCCGCGCGGCTCAAGCTCGCGACGATGCAGGGTCAGATGCCGAAGAAGTACTGGAAGAATCTGCCGGAGGCCGAACTGATCGCGCCGCTCGCCGCGGCCGCGCATCGGCGGGCGCAGGACATGATCGATGCAGCGCCGTCCGCGGCTCCCGCGCGCACGGAACGCGTGATGCAGGCGGCGGGGCATTCGTCGAGACCCAACGTGATGAGAGGCTCCGCGATGCCCGACGACGCCGATGCCGATGCCAATGTTTCGGTCGACCTGACCACCATCGAACCGGCGCTGCAGCCGGTCGACGGCCTCGACCTCGCGGGCCTGGCGCGCGCTGCGCAAGATTGCCGCGCGTGTCCGTTGTGGGAGCCGGCCACGCAGACCGTGTTCGGCGAGGGCACGTCGTCGGCGCGCATCGTCGTCGTCGGAGAGCAGCCGGGCGACCAGGAAGATCTCGCCGGCAAGCCCTTCGTCGGTCCCGCCGGTCAACTGTTCAACCGCGCGCTGGCCGAAGCCAACATCGATCGCCAGACGATGTATGTGACGAACGCGGTCAAGCATTTCAAATTCATCGTGCGCGGCAAGCGCCGCATGCACCAGTCGCCGAAGGTAACCGAGATCCGCGCGTGCCGTCCGTGGCTCGAGGCAGAGGTCGCGCGCCTCAAGCCGGCGTTGATCATCGCGATGGGCGCGTCGGCGGCGCAGAGCGTGTTCGGTCGCGTGATGCCGGTCGAGAAGAGTCGGCGACAGTTCTTCGAACACACCGTCGGCGGTCATCGCACGCGCGTCGTGGTGACCGTGCATCCGTCGTATCTGCTGCGCTTGCCCGACGAAGAGGCGAAGGCAGCGGCTTATGCGAATTTCGTCGAAGACCTGCGGATCGCGTACGGATCGCTGTGAGTTCTAGCTGGCACGGCCCAGCGCATGCGGCATCGTCATCGCTTCCAGTGCGGCGACACCCACACGCCTGAGCGCCGTCGCCAGGGTCTGGCTGCTGCATCTCGCTTCGCCGGCTAGCCACGCGGCGACCGGCGCGAGCAGCATCTCGGCCAGTTGAATGGCCGCGAGGCGCGGCGGCATGATCGGCGGTCCGTGCTGCCACGCGCCGCCTTCGTCGAGCAACCGTTCGACCTGGCCAGCCAACACGGCGGCAATGCGCCGGCGGATCGGTTCCTGGAAGACGACGCGCGCCAGCGCGCGGTTGGCCGCGAAGTGATCGAGCAGGTCGGTCAACGCCGCGACGTCATCGACCTTCAGCGTGTTGGCGAGAGTCGCGAACGGCCGCGCGATGCTGGCTGCCAGCAACGCGTCCTTGCCGGCGAAGTGCGCATAGAACGCCGAGCGGCTGACGCCGGCGCGACCGACGATAACGGCCACCGTGATGTCGTCGTAGCGCGCCTCCTGCAACAAGCCGAAGAACGCGGCGAGCACGGCCTTTCGCGTTCGTTCGACGCGTCGGTCGACAAGATCATGGCGCATCGACGTGCTCGCAGAAAAGGGAAGTCGGACAGCGAGGCGCGATTGTCCGGCATCTTTTCAGTCGTCGTCGCTATCGTCCTCGCACTTCCACTACGAGGACTTTCATGAAGGTCACAACGTTGCCTCCCGAACGCCATGCCGTCCCGCGCGACACGGACGTCGCCGGGACCATCCTGCTCTTCGTCGCGCTGCTGGAAATGTTGGCGATGGCCCACCACCCGACCGTTGCGACTGCCGATATCGGGGCTGCGGTCCATCACATCGGCGAGCTGTCACGGCTCAGCGGTCTCGTGCACGGCGTGCTGATCGCGACCCTGCTGCTGGCTCTCTACGGACTGACGACGTTCGCACTGCAACGTGGCCTGACGCGACCGCTGATCCGGGGTGGCGGCATCGCGTACGGGTCGGGGGCGGTCGTGATGATCGGCGCCGCGCTGGTCAGCGGCTTCGTGATCGGAGATGTCGCAACGCTCGGCCCGCACGACACCGCCATCGACCTGCAGATGGACCACCACGTCCTGATCCTGTGCGGCATCCTCAATCAGGCCTGCGCCAACTTCGCGGTCGTCGCGATGTCGGCCGGCATCGGGCTGTGGTCCATCGACCTGCTGCGCGACGTGGGCAGCGGTCGCTGGATCGGTATCCTGGGCTGCATTGTCGGCATCGTGCCGGTCGCCGGGCTCTTCAGCGGCGCTATCCATCTCGACGTTCAGGGCATGAGCACGGTCGTGATGATTCAGGCCGCATGGACCCTTGCCATCGGCGCCTGGCTGTTGCGTGTGACAAGGCTCCACGCGCGACGGTAACCTCGCTCTTTCGCGTCACGGCCTGTGGACGGACCGAACTGCTTTGCTCAATGGTCCTGCGATACTTGACGCATCCCGATCTGTTTGGCGATCACGACGGCACTCACGACTTCACCGATAGAAAGGAGCTCGTGATGTGCCGCACCGAAACTCCCTCACGTCTCGCATGTCCCGTTCGCCGAAGGCGGCTTCGGCGACTTCAAGAGCGCCGATCAATCGTGGTGGCCGTCGATCCGCCGTAGTCGCTGCGTTTGCCCAGCGCGTGTGCGAAGGCCGCCACTCGCGCCAACTTCGTCGAGCACTCGTGGATCGCCGTGCAGTCGAAGACGATGCTCGCTCGGAGCACCTGCGATGCCCAGGAAAGGCCCGCCGGTCAAGAGGTCGCACGATCAACGCGAGCCGCTCGTAAGCGCAGGCGGAGAGCAATCAGCACCCGCAATTAGCGGAGAGCGATCAGCGGCCCAGCGCTTTCAACCGAGCGGGTTCGACGATCTCGATCCAGTAGCCGTCCGGATCCTTGATGAACGCGACATCCTTCATCTTGCCCTGGTCGGGGCGCTTGACGAAGACGACCTGGTTCTCGTCGAACCAGCGGACGGCCGCGTCGAGGTCCGGCACCGAAAAGCAGATGTGCCCGAACCCTTGCGGCTGAGCGTTGCCATCGTGGTACGCGAACGCAGCGTCGTTCTCGGTGCCCCAGTTGTGGGTCAGTTCGAGGATCGAACGCTGTGCGAACGTCCATGCCGTGCGTTCGCCTGCGTCTTCGGGTGGATCGTTGCCGTCTTCCGGCCGATGCAGGAAGTACAGCGAAAATTTCATTTCGGGAAAATCGAGCTTGCGCAGGAGCCGCATGCCGAAGACGCGCGTGTAGAAGTCGAGAGCGACCCGTGGGTCCTTGACGCGGAGCATGCTGTGATTGAAGACGAAACCGCGCGACGCGGCGTCCGCCCGTTCACAGACGCCGGGCTGGATCTCGGTATTGAAAGGCATCGCGGCGGCGCCTGTGGTTACCGCGTCCGTGCGGCCCGCGGAAGCGGCACCACGTTGTCGGCGGATTGGATCGGTGCTTCGGGCACCTGCGCTTCGCCTGCCGACGCGTTCTCTTTCGCCAGCACGCTCCGTCGCAGATAACGCATGCACGTGATCCGCAGGAAGGAAGCGAAGTTGGGGACTTCGCCTCGATGAGAAAGAATCTCGTCGTGGAACAACGAGATCAACGCGTTGGTCGTCCGGCCCTCGGCTTCGGCCATCTCGGCAAGAATGTCCCAGACCATGTTCTCCAGCCTGATGCTGGTCAACGCGCCATGGATGCGGATCGTCCGTGACCGCTGCTCGTACTGGATCGGGTCGGCCCTGACGAAGAACTCGCACATTGCCGCCTCCTCAGATCGAACGCGCGCTCATCTGCTGCGTGATGTATTCCGCCTGACGAATGGCGAGCGTCACAATGGTCAGCGTCGGATTCTCGGCGCCGCCAGTCGTGAACTGGCTCCCGTCGGAGATGAACAGGTTGGGAATGTCATGGGTCTGTCCGTACGCGTTGCACACACTGTCGGAGGCCTGCGCACCCATGCGACAGGTGCCCAGGTTGTGCGTCGACGGATACGGTGGCGTGCGGAACGACTTGATCGCACCGGCCGCCTCGTAGACCCGCTGCCCCTGACGAAACGCGTGGTCGCGCATCGCGACGTCGTTGTCGTGATCGTCGTAATGGACGTTCGGCACCGGACTGCCCCACTTGTCTTTCACGTCCATGTTCAAGGTCACCCGGTTGCTCTCGCGCGGCATGTCTTCGCCCACGATCCACATGCCGGCCAGATTCGTGTAGTTCTCCATGTACTCCGTGAAGTCCGGACCCCAGCCGCCCGGGTCGAGAAACGCGGCCATGAACGGCACGCCGAGCGACAGCGTTTCCAGCTCGTAACCGCCGACGAAACCGCGCTTCGGATTGTTCTTCGCCTCGTCCCGCACCACGCCCGCCATCGTCGTGCCGCGATACATGTGCACGGGCTGCTTGAACATTCCGTACACCGTACCGGTCAGGTGCCGCATGTAGTTGCGGCCGACCTGCCCCGACGAGTTCGCGAGCCCGTCCTTGTACAGGTTGGACGCCGACAGCAACAGCAGCCTCGGCGTCTCGATCGAATTACCGGCGACCGCGACGATGCGTGCCTTCTGGCGTTGCTCCTTGCCTGCCTTGTCGAAGTAGACGACGCCGTTCACGCGACCCTTGTCATCGTGCTCGATGCGCGTCACGTGGCTCTCGGGCCGAAGGTCGAGGTTGCCGGTCTTCTGCGCCTTCGGAATCTCGGTGTAGAGCGTCGACCATTTGGCGCCGCTCTTGCAGCCCTGGAAGCAGAACCCGATCTGCATGCATCGGCCGCGACCGTCACGCGGCTGACTGTTGATCGCCATGTTGCCGGTATGGACGTCCTTGTAGCCGATCTTCTTCGCGCCGGCGTACATCACCTTGAAGTTGTTGTTGCCCGGCAGGCCCGGGATGCCGTTGGTGCGCGTGACCCCCATCTTGTCTTCGGCGCGCGCGTAGTACGGCTCGAGATCCTTCAGCGTCAACGGCCAGTCCATCAGGTTCGCGCCGGGCAACGTGCCGTAGACCGATCGCGTCCGGAACTCGTGGTCCTGCAGACGCAGCGATGCGCCGGCCCAATGCGTCGTCGTGCCGCCGACCGTCTTGCAGATCCACGTGGGCAGGTTCGGGAAATCCTTCGCGACTCGCCAGGTGCCCGACGTCGTCCGGTTGTCGAGCCAGGCGATCTGGGCGAAAGACTTCCATTCGTCGTTGATGAAGGTGGCGCTCGACTGCATCGCCCCCGCCTCCAGCACGACGACCTTCACACCCTTTTGACACAGCTCGTTGGCGAGCGTCCCGCCGCCTGCGCCCGAGCCGATGATGACGACAACGCTGTCGTCGTTGAAATCAATGGTGGCCATCACAGTCTCCGAAATCTTCAGACAGTCGCGCGCAGGGTCAGCCCATGTAGGGCGGCGGGCTCGCCGCGACCGGCGGAGCGCTCAGCCACTTGAGATCCTGGAAGCCACGCGTGATGTATCCCCCCTTGTCCCACGAAGCTCCCGGATAGCCCAGTGCGGCGAAGGCCATGTCGTTGTCGTAGAGCGAGGTCACGCATTGCCCCCGGACCAGCTTGAAGAACGGCGTGCCGTCGAGACTCTTGACGGCTGCGAGCCGCTGGTCGGCCTGTGCTGCCAGAAAGTCGCCCCCGGCGGCCGTGTTGAGCGACGCGATGCCGTCCTGCAACAGCTTGGTGGTTTGCGGCGTGGCCGCCGGGTCCGCCGACGCCTTCGCGTCGAGGTCCTTGGCGAGCAGCGCGTACACCGCATCCGGAAGCTTCTTGTGCGGATACAGCACGCGGCCCATCGCCATCAAGGTTTCACCCTGCGGCTGGGTGAGCGTTTTCAGTTCCACCGCCCAGGAACGCGACGGCGCGAGCGATGCGATCAGCGAGCCGGCCGCGAGCATGCCGAAAAGAATGCCCGACCCTTTGAGGAATTCGCGTCGAGCGAGCGGCAGCTCGACCCGGCGGACGACGCCGTCGCCTTCCTGATCCGCGACGCCTCGGGATGCGTCGGCGAACGCGACGCTCGCGTCGTCCGACGCGATGGGGATGAGTCTCATGCTGTCTCCTGTTTAGCCGCGTCTGTCGCGCTTTGCCCGGTCCACGAGCAGTTTCGCATCGACCGTGCTGCAAAAGGTGTTATTCAGTTACCTACAGGGAAAGTACCGGGATGCGCCGCGATCCCGCAAGACGGGGCTGTCCGCTCGGGGCGGCGTCACTTCGCGCCGCCAAGTATCCATTTGGCGAGGCGATGCGCATCGGCGTCCGACAGATCGGGATGCGGCGGCATCGGGATGTCGCCCCATTTGCCGCTGCCGCCTTCGCGAATGCTTCGCACGAGCTGGTCTTCGGCGCCAGCTTGTCCCGCGTACTTCGCGGCGACATCACGATAGGCGGGGCCGACCAGCTGGCTCTTGACCGCGTGGCAAGCGAAGCACCCGTTCTTCTTCGCGAGCGCCTCGTTCGCGACCGCAGGCACGGCGACAGTCGAGGTCAACAAGGCGATCGCCACGAGGCGGATAGCAGGCATGCGTCGTCTCCATGAATCGGCGCCTCGTCGTGCGTTCGGGCGGCGCTCGGGCGCTCATTATTCTGCATTCAAGTGCCCAGCGGGTGGTACCGCGTTACCTACCGCGCAGAATGATCGGCGACTCAATGTTCGACAGAGCCCGCGAGCTGCGGTAAGCTCAACGATCCGCGTCAAGGAGCGTTGCGACGGACCGCGCTGTTTTTCCACAGCGGTCCTGCCAGGCTTGACGCATCGCGATCGTTCGATCGCGATCGCAACGGCGCTCACGACTCTTCTAACGAAGGAGCTCGTGATGAGCGCTGTGTTGAAACCCCAAAGCTTCACCGACTTCAAGATCGCCGATCAAACCCTCGCCGCCTGGGGCCGCAAGGAACTGGCGATCGCCGAGACCGAGATGCCCGGCCTGATGGCCATTCGCGCCGAGTTCGCGAAGACGCAACCCCTCAAGGGCGCACGCATCACCGGCTCGCTGCACATGACCATCCAGACCGGCGTGCTGATCGAGACGCTGCAGGCGCTCGGCGCCGAAGTGCGCTGGGCCTCGTGCAACATCTACTCGACCCAGGACCACGCCGCCGCGGCCATCGCGCTCAACGGCTTCAACGGCCAGGGCACGCCGGTCTTCGCGGTCAAGGGCGAGTCGCTCGCCGACTACTGGGACTACACGCACCGCATCTTCGAGTGGTCGGACGGTGGTTACTCGAACATGATCCTCGACGACGGCGGCGACGCCACGTTGCTGCTGCACCTCGGTGCGCGCGCCGAGCAGGACGCGACGCTGATCGCCGACCCGCAGAGCGAGGAAGAGACCGAGCTCTACGCGTCGATCCAGGCCAAGCTGGCCACGGACCCGACCTGGTACTCGGTGCGTCTCGCGGCCGTCAAGGGCGTGACCGAAGAGACCACGACCGGCGTCCATAGGCTGTACGAGATGCACGCGAAGGGCGCACTCAAATTCCCCGCGATCAACGTCAACGACTCGGTCACGAAGTCCAAGTTCGACAACCTGTACGGCTGCCGTGAGTCGCTGGTCGACGCCATCAAGCGCGCGACCGACGTGATGATCGCCGGCAAGGTCGCGGTGGTCGCGGGCTACGGCGACGTGGGCAAGGGCAGCGCGCAGGCGTTGCGAGCGCTGTCGGCGCAGGTGTGGGTCACGGAAGTCGATCCGATCTGCGCGCTGCAGGCCGCGATGGAAGGCTATCGCGTCGTGACGATGGACTACGCGGCGGACAAGGCCGACATCTTCGTGACCGCGACCGGCAACTATCACATCATCACGCACGACCACATGGCCGCGATGAAGGACCAGGCCATCGTGTGCAACATCGGCCACTTCGACAACGAGATCGATGTCGCATCCATCGAGCAGTACGCTTGGGACGAGATCAAGCCCCAGGTCGATCACATCACGTTTCCCGACGGCAAGAAGATCATCCTGCTGGCCAAGGGTCGTCTCGTGAATCTCGGCTGCGGCACCGGTCATCCGAGCTTCGTGATGAGCTCGTCGTTCGCCAACCAGACGATCGCGCAGATCGAACTGTGGACGCGCAACAGCGACTATCCGGTCGGCGTCTACGTGCTGCCGAAGCACCTCGACGAGAAGGTCGCGCGTCTGCATCTGGGCAAGCTCGGCGCGATGTTGACCGAACTGACCGACAAGCAGGCCGGCTATATCGGCGTCGACGTGACGGGGCCGTACAAGAAGGACGCTTACCGGTATTGAGCATGTCATCCCGGCGAAGGCCGGGACCTCATCCGATTGGGCCCCGGCCTTCGCCGGGGTGACATCGCCGTTGCGGAATCTTTCCCATGCGCCTCATCCTCGTCTGGCTGATCAATGCCGTCGCATTGCTCGCCGTGCCTTACCTCATCCCGTCGATCTCCGTCGACAGCTTCGGGACCGCGCTGATCGCGGCGCTCGTGCTCGGCCTCGTCAACACGATCATCCGGCCGATCCTCGTCCTGCTGACGCTGCCTGCGACGTTGCTGACGCTCGGGCTCTTCATCTTCGTCATCAACGGCCTCCTCTTCTGGTTCGTCGGCGACCTCCTGCGCGGTTTCCACGTCGCCGGGTTCTGGGCCGGCGTGTTCGGCTCGATCGTCTACAGCGTCATCTCGTGGCTGCTGTCGGCCATCCTGTTGCGCGAAGACGATCCTCCGGTACGGCGCTGACCTTCGATGAAAAGCGGCATGTCCTACGCACCCGGTATCAGTTTCGAATTCTTCCCGCCCAAGACGCCCGAGGGCGAGGAGAAACTGCGCGGTGTGCGGCGCGAACTCGCGGCCTTCGCACCCGATTTTTATTCGGTGACCTTCGGCGCCGGCGGCTCGACGCGCGAGGGGACGCTGCGGACCATCACCGAGATGCACGGTGAGGCCGTCCCCGCTGCGCCGCACCTGTCGTGCGTCGGCGCCACGACCGCCGAGATGCGCACCGCCATCCACGGTTATCGCGACCTCGGCGTACGCCGTCTGGTCGCGCTGAGGGGCGACTTGCCGTCGGGAAGCGGCGGCTCGTTGCGAGGCGACTTCCGTTACGCCCGCGACCTCGTGGCCTTCGTGCGCGACGAGACGGACGACTGGTTTCATGTCGAGGTCGGCGCCTATCCGGAGACGCATCCGCAGGCGACGTCGCCGACTGCCGACCTGACCAACCTCGTCGCGAAGTTCGAGGCGGGCGCCGACTCGGCCATCACGCAGTATTTCTACAACGCCGACGCGTATTTCCGCTTGCGCGACGAGGTCCGCGCAGCAGGCGTCGACGCGCCCATCGTGCCGGGCATCATGCCCATCACCAACTTCACGCAACTGGCCCGCTTCTCCGACGGATGCGGTGCCGAGATCCCGCGCTGGATACGCCAGAAGCTGGCGTCGTTCGGCGACGACATCGTGTCGATCAAGGCCTTCGGGCTCGACGTCGTCACGGCGCTCTGCGAGCGTCTGTTGTCGCAGGGCGCACCTGGCCTGCACTTCTACACGCTCAACCAGGCGGCCGCGGCCAGCGCCGTGCTGTCGCGGCTCGGGCGCTGACGAGAGCGCCGCACGGCGCTTGATGACGGATCGGCGGTAGCGGGTCGCCCATCAAGTTTTGGTGCGGGACGCCGAAGACTTGAGCATGCGTTGCGCGCAACGCGCGTCGACCTGTTTCGCGTTCTGTCCTCGCCATCGGTCGCCGGTTCGCGGCCTGGTGATGGCCTGAACGGCCTGGTCGATCGTGCGTCGCCGCGCCGCTCCATCGTCGTCCCGGTCCACCCGCACCCGCTGTCCACCCATGGCCCAACTTCGCAACAGCATCCAGATTCCCGTCGAGCAGATCCGCATCGGCATGTACGTCGCCGCGTTGGATCGTT
The DNA here is from genome assembly GCA_964657795.1 of Beijerinckiaceae bacterium. Classification (GTDB taxonomy): domain Bacteria; phylum Pseudomonadota; class Gammaproteobacteria; order Burkholderiales; family Burkholderiaceae_D; genus CAHJXF01. The sequence goes on along the minus strand of CAZZWS010000033.1, from coordinate 8,663 downwards.
CATGGCGCGGCACGCCGTTCCTGCTGCAGGGCTTCCGCGTCTCGGACGATGACGACATCGCGAAGCTCAAGTCGCAGTCGAAGACCGTGACGATCGATCCGACGCACTCGACGCCCGGCTGCTACGAGCACCTGTCGGACCTGCACGTCGTCGAGAAGCGCTCCGACAAACTGACCTGGATGAAGCGGCTCCGGGAACGCTTCGGCCGGTTCGACGAAGCGGCGATCGCCGTGACCGAAGAACGCCAGAAGCTCGGCCTGATTCCGGCCGGCGTGACACCCAACGTCTACGGCGAGATGAAGGTCATCGACGCCGAGATCGGACGCGCCGAGGAGGTCTATCAAGCCACGGATGCGACACTCGACCTGATCAGCCGACAGGTCACCAATGGCGAGAAGATCAATCTCGTCAAGCTCGGCGGCGCGATCGAGAACATGGTCGAGAGCACGATCGCCAATCCCGATGCGTTGCTGTGGGTGGCCCGGCTCCGCGCCGAGGACTCCGCGACCTATGCGCACGGCGTGAAAGTCGCGATCTATCTGCTGCAGCTCGGACGGCATCTCGGCTTTCCGCCGCCACAGCTCGCCAACCTCGCGACCATGGGGCTGCTGCTCGACCTCGGCAAGATCAAGGTCGATCGCGCGGTGCTGCTGAAGCCCGGCAAGCTGTCGCCGGCCGAGTTCGAGATCGTCAAGAAGCATGTGGAACTGGGCATCACCGAACTGGACGATACGGGCAACGTCGACCCCGACGTGCGCACCGGCATCGCGCAGCATCACGAACGCCTCGACGGCAGCGGCTATCCGCAGGCTCTGGCGGGCGCGGCGATCACGATCTACGGACGCATGGCGGCCATCGCCGACTCGTTCGCCGCCCTCACTTCGTTGCGGCCCTATGCCGCGCCGGTTCCCGCCTACGATGCCTTGAAGGTTCTATACAGCCAGGCTGGGACGGCTTATCACGCGCCTCTCGTCGAACAGTTCGTGCAGGCCATCGGCGTGTTTCCGGCGGGATCGCTGGTCGAACTGAGTTCCGGCGAGGTGGCAACGGTCCTCGCGCACAACCGCGTACGCCGTCTCGAGCCGCGCGTCCTGGTCCTGACCGATTCGGAGAAGAAGGCGCTCCACGAGCCGATGTCGCTCGACCTGCTGCTGCAACCCAAGGCCGCCGACGGGTCCGACATCAAGATCGTGCGCGGACTGCCGACCGGCGCCTACGGCGTCGATCTGCGCCAACTCTCCTTCAAATGAACCTGTGGCGCCGCCCCTCGTCGGCCCACGAGCTTGATGGGCCACGAATCATCGTCCCCGATTCGCCGGTCATGGCGGCGGGCGCCGCGTTGCTGCCGCTCTGCGACGAGGACACGCTGCTCACGATGCTCGACCGCCTCGTCGTCGAGCGCAGGGCGGCGATGGCGAGCGGCGCCGCGGCGGGCTTCGCGGTCTTCCACATCGGCCTGCGGCGTAGCGACCGCACGCAGGCGCTGGCCGGCGTGGGATCGGCGCGGGCCGCCACCGCCACGCTCTGCGAAAAGATCGCCGACCTGTTGCGCTCGACCGATCGCTTCGCGCTGTCCGGCGTCGACGAGGTGCTGATGGTCCTGCCGGACGTCGACAGCGCGGGACGCGCATTGCTGGTCGCGAGCCGCCTCGTGCAGGTCCTGGGCGAGCCGATGACCGGCTTGTCCGCCCGGAGTCGCCTGCGCCCGTCGATCGGCTGCGCCCTGTTTCCGGCCCACGGCGCGGATGCGGAAGAACTCATCGGCGCCGCGGATCGAGCGTCGCGCGCCGCCTGCACGGTCGACGAGGGATACGAGATCGCCAAGCCCGGTCAGCGCGCCGTCGATCAGGCCCAACTCTTGCACGACCTCGAAGACGCGCTGCAAGCCAACCAGCTCGAGGTCTGGCTGCAGCCGCAACTCAATCTGCGCAACGGCCTGTTCGATGCGGCCGAGGCGTTGATCCGCTGGCCCCGGCCGGAAGGTCTGCCGAAGGTCTCGCCGATCCAGGCCGTCGAACTCGCGGAGGCCAACGGGCTGATGCCGGACCTGACGCTCTTCGTGCTCAACACCGTGCTCCGGCAGTCGGCCCACTTCGCCGCACGGGGCATCGACATGCGGATCGCCATCAATCTGTCGGCATCGATGCTGACCGACGCCAATCTGCCGATGACGATCCGGCACGCACTCGACCTGTGGGACGTCGCGCCGCATCGCTTGACCCTCGAAGTCACCGAGAACACACTGATGAACGACGTCGAGCGCTCGCTCGCAATCCTTCACGAGCTCAAGGAACTCGGCACGCACCTGTCGCTCGACGACTTCGGCACCGGCTACTCGTCGTTCGCCTACCTGCGGCGCATGCCGCTCGACGAACTGAAGATCGACCAGCTGTTCGTCCGCAACCTCAATCTGCTGGCCGACGGAACGGCCAATCCGCAACGCGCCGACGACCTGCGGATCGTGCGGTCGATCATCGACATCGCGCACAACTTCGAACTGCAGACGGTCGCCGAAGGCGTGGAGGACGAGACCACGCTCGCGTTGCTGAAGTCGCTGGGATGCGACGTGATCCAGGGCTACTTCACCGGCCGGCCGATGCCCATCCCGCAGTTCGAGCCGTGGTGGAAGCAACGGCAGGTCTGACGCGGGTCAGCGGACGCCGTTCTCGGTGACGATCATGTCCAGCGGGACATCGTGGTCGGCCGCATCGAAGCGGTCGAGACGCATCGCCTCGTAGGCCACGCCGATGGTGCGGCAGCGCCGCGCCGCGAGCGTCCGGTCGTAGTAGCCGCCGCCGTAGCCGAGTCGGTGATGCTTGCCATCGGGCCCGGTCGCGAATCCCACGCACGGCACCAGCAACAGTTCCACATACACGGCATTGCCGGACGTCGGCACCGGAACGCCGAGCACGCCCGGCGCCATCGCCGACTGCGGCTTCCAGTGGACGAAGGTCAGCGGGCGCTGCACGCGATCGACCAGGGGCAGACCGATGCGATGACCGCCCTTGGTCAGCTCGTGGAACAACGGCCGCAGATCGGGCTCGTTGTGGATCGGCCAGTACCCTCCGATCTTGCCGAGCTGATGACGGAACAGGTCGCGCAGCAACACGCGCAGATGTTCGATGATGCGGGCGTCCTTCTCGAGGCGGACCGCGTCCGCCAGCTCGACACGCAGCGCGATGAGACGCCTGCGCTCGGCCTCGCGCGACCAGTCGTCGGGCGAATCCGGGGACTTGCGAGGCTCGTTGACATCGGAGCCGGAAAGGATCGAGATCACCATCCTGCAATGCTAAGCTAAGTCGACGCGACCGTCGTGACGACGAGCGTCGCAGATCGCGCTTCGAGCCTTGTCCTCCAGGCCTCATCGACGCGCCGAGCCTCACGTCAAGTCCAGATGATTCATCCGAACGCACGCCGTTTCCCCGATCCGCTTCGTCGCGCGGTCGTCCGCAAGATCGAGGGGGCGCGTCGGCGGCGGCATGCCTTGGCCGCTTTGGTCGGGGCGGTGATCGCGCTCGGCCCGTGCACGGGCGCCATCGCCGCAAAATTGGTCAGGGCGCCCGATGCAGCGCAACTCGCCGCGCAGATGGCCAATCCCGACGATGCGTTCCTCGCGGCGCGCGACGCCTTTCGCGCCAACGACGGCGCACGCGTGGCCGTCTTCGCGCAACGCGTCGTCGCGCTCGACCCTCGCTACCCGCTCGCGGCCTATCTCGATTACTGGATGCTGTCGCGGCAGATCCGCGACTACGGCGATGCGCTGGTCGACGGCGCGCCGGACGACGCGATCCGCGGCTTCATCGCGCGCAATCCCGGCAGCGTCGTGGCCGATCTCGCGCGGCGCGACTGGCTGGTGGCGCTCGGCAAGCGCGGCGAGTGGGATGCCTTCGAAGCGGAGTTGCCGAAGTTCGCGCTCAACGACGACGCGCAGATCACCTGCTTCCACCTGGCCGCCCGGGCGTTGCGGCTGATCCGCGGTCCGTCCGACGCGACGACCGATGCCGGAAACGCAGCCGACGCGGCAGCGGGCCCGAAGCAGATCGCGGACCTCGTGCGGACCGCGAAGGCCGCGATCGGGCAGACCGGCAGCTACGGCAGCGACGTCGGCGCCTGTCCCGTGCTGGCCCGCGTGCTGGTGGCCGAGAAGCGCATCACGCAGGACGACATCTGGACCTGGGTCCGGCTCGCGTCGGACAACAACAACCCGGGCGCGGCGCGGCGCTACACGTCGCTGCTCAGCGACGCCGAACAGGGCGGCGACGGCGCGCGCTTCGCGAAGCAGCTCGATGCGGTGCTGGACAAGCCGGTCGTGTGGCTCGCGAAGACGAGCGATGCCGGCCGCCCTGCGCGATGGCAGCGGGAGCTGATCGTGCTGGCGTTCGCGCGCGTCGTCCGGACCGACCCGGTCGGGGGTGCGGCGACGCTGCAGCGGCCGCCGATCGAACTTCTGACCGCACCGGACATCGATTACCTCTACGCACAGCTCGCCGCATCCGCCGCGAAGAAGCAGTTGCCCGAAGCCGTCGACTGGTCGCGGCGGTCGCTGGCGGCCGAGAACCTGTCCGAGGACATCCTCGGCTGGGAAGTGCGCGGCGCGTTGCGCGTCCAGGACTGGAAGCTCGTGGCGACGCTGATCGAGAAGATGCCGCCCGAGATGCGCAGACCGCAGGCCGCCGAGGGCACCTGGGCCTACTGGCTCGGCCGGGCCTATCTGGCGCAGAAGAGGCCCGAGGCTGCGCAGGCCCTCTTCCGCTCGGTCTCGGAGCAGTTCGGGTTCTACGGCCAACTGTCGACCGAGGAACTCGGCCAGCTCGTCACGCTGCCGTCGCGCGCGCAACCCGCGACCGAGATCGAGGTCGCCTCCGCGAAGGCGCAGCCGGGTTTCGTGCGCGCGGCATACTTCTATCGGCTCGATGCGCGTCGCGAAGGCAATCTCGAGTGGAACTTCGCGTTGCGCGGCATGACGGACCGCGAACTGCTGGCCGCCGCCGAGTGGGCCAGCCGCAACCAGTGGCTCGATCGTGCCGTCAACACGGCGGATCGCACGCGCAACGAGCACGACTTCTCGTTTCGCTTCCTGATGCCGTTCAAGGCGCAGATGCAGGAGAAGACCACGGCGGCCGGCCTCGACATCGACTGGGTGTACGGCCTGATCCGTCAGGAATCGCGTTTCGTGCAGGTCGCGCGTTCGTCGGTCGGCGCGTCGGGCCTGATGCAGCTGATGCCGTCGACCGCGAGCTACGTCGCCCGGCGGATCGGGCTCGTCGGCTATCGGCCCGACGGCGTGGCGGACATCGAGACCAACCTGACGCTGGGCATCGGCTACCTGCGGATGGTGCTCGACGATCTCGACGATCTCCCGGTGCTCGCCACCGCGGGCTACAACGCCGGTCCGGGTCGCCCGCGCGCGTGGCGGGCGTCGCTCACGAAACCGGTGGAAGGCGCCATCTTCGCGGAGACCATCCCGTTCAACGAGACGCGCGACTACGTCAAGAAGGTGATGAGCAACGCGGTCTACTATGCCGCGCTGATCAGCGGCACGCCGCAGTCGCTCAAGACGCGCATGGGATTCGTCGCGCAGCGCAGCGCGACGCCGACCGACCTGCCCTGAGCGTCGGTGGACCCGGCCGGTGAATTAAGATGATGTGCTTGCGGTGAGGCGCCGCGCCTCCCAACCCCGGTCCAGCTCATGCGGCATCAACACATCCTCGTCATCGGCGGCAGCGGTTTCATCGGCGGCCACGTGGTCGCCGCCCTCGTCAAGGACGGCCGCGAGGTCGTCGTGCCGACCCGCCGGCGCGAATCGGCCAAGCGACTCATCCTGCTGCCCACGGTCGAGGTCGTCGAGGCCGATGTCGACAACGAGGCCACCCTGCAGCGACTCGTCGCCGGCAAGAGCGCGGTCATCGATCTCGTCGGCATCCTGCACGGCGACGAGCGGGCCTTCGAAGCGGCACATGTCGATCTGCCGCGCCGTATCGTCGCGGCCTGTCGGAAGGCCGGCGTACCGCGGCTGATGCACATGAGCGCGCTCGGCGCCGCCGTCGCCGGACCGTCGCGCTACCTGCGTTCGAAGGGCCGCGGCGAAGCCATCGTCGAGGCCGCTGCCACCGGCACCCCGCCGCTCGCCACGACGATCTTCCGGCCGTCCGTCGTGTTCGGGCGCGACGACAAGTTCCTGAACCTGTTCGCCTCTTTGCAGCGCTGGTTCCCCGTGATGCCGCTCGGCCGCGCGGATGCGCTGTTCCAGCCGGTGTCGGTGCACGACGTCGCCAAGGCGTTCGTGGCCGCACTGGACGACGCCGAGTCCTTCGGCCGGACCTACGAACTGACCGGGCCGGACGTCTACAGCCTGCGCGATCTCGTCCGCATCGCAGGGATGTATCGGGCGGGAGGCGACGGGCGACCGCGGCCGGTGATCAGCCTGCCCGACGCGCTCGGCAAGCTGCAGGCGGCGTTTCTCGAATTCGCACCGGGGCCGACCGTCATGTCGCGCGACAACTTCGATTCGATGCGCACGCCCAGCGTCGCAACGGGCGACTACCCGGGGCTGGCCGACCTGGGCATCGATCCGGTCACCGTCGAATCGGACGCGTCCATCTATCTCGCCCGGAAGAATCGGCGCTCGCATCTCGATCATCTGCGGCACGACGCGCATCCCTGAGCACCGCATGTACCGCCTCGTCATCGGCAACAAGAACTACTCGTCGTGGTCGCTGCGGGCCTGGTTGTTGATGAGCGAGGCGTTGATTCCGTTCGAAGAGATCCCGCTCGCGCTCGGCACCGCGGCGTTCACCGCCGAAATCGGGGGCTACACGCCGACCGGTCGCGTGCCGGTGCTGCTCGACACCTCCGGTCCCGAGCCGTTCGCCGTCTGGGACACGCTGGCCATCGCGGAGTATCTCGCCGAGGCGGAGCCCGATCGCCAGCTATGGCCGGGTGACCGTCACGCCCGCGCCCGCGCACGCTCGATGTGCGCAGAGATGCACGCCGGGTTCTCCGCGCTGCGGAGCGCGTTGCCGATGAACGTCGCGGCACGCTTGCCCGGCTTCGGTTGGAGCGTCGTCGTGCAGGACGACATCGACCGGCTCGTGGCGATGTGGCGCGCCTGCCTGGCGAGGTATGGCGGCCCGCTGCTGTTCGGCCGCTTCTCCGTGGCCGACGCGTTCTTCGCGCCGGTCGTGTCTCGCTTCGCGACCTATGCGATCGAATTGCCGCCGGACATCGCGGCTTTTCGCGATCGTGTCCTCGCCCTGGACGGCATGCGGGCATGGGCCGTCTCGGCCGCGGGCGAGACGGCGTTCATAGCCGCGGACGAGCCCTATCGGCGCGCGCGCTGAGCCGGGCGCGCGCCGACCGGCATGAGGAGCTACGTGGTCGGCGGCGCCGTCCGGGACCGGCTGCTCGGTCTGCCGGTCAGTGATCGTGACCATGTCGTCGTGGGCGCCACCGTCGACGAGATGATTGCCGCCGGGTTCCGGCCGGTGGGACGGGATTTCCCGGTCTTCCTGCATCCGACGACCCACGAGGAGTACGCGCTCGCACGCACCGAACGCAAGGTGGCGCCAGGTTATGCCGGCTTCGTCTTCCATGCCGACCCGACGGTCACCCTCGAGGCCGATCTGGAACGGCGCGACCTGACGATCAACGCGATGGCGGAGGACGAGGCCGACGGCCACCTGTTCGATCCCTTCGAGGGTCGGCAGGACCTCGAACGCCGGGTGTTTCGCCACGTCGGGCCGGCGTTCGTCGAGGACCCGGTCCGTGTGCTGCGGGTGGCGCGCTTCGCCGCCCGCTTCACGGACTTCACCGTGGCGCCCGAGACCATGCTGTTGATGCGCGGCATGGCCGGGGCGGGCGAGATCGACGCGCTCGTCCCCGAACGCGTCTGGCAGGAACTCGCGCGCGGCCTGATGGAACGACGGCCTTCGCGGATGCTCGCCGTCCTGCTCGAAGCCGAGGCGTGGCCACGGTTGTTTCCCGGCGCGGGCGACCTGTTGCAAAGCGATGCGGCCGATCGAACCAAGGCCACGCTCGATCGCGCCGCGACGGCCGACGCGTCGCTCGACGTCCGCTTCGCGCTGCTGCTCGACAATCTGACCGCCGACGCCGAGACCGCGCTGGGGGCGCTCGCGCAGCGCCTCGCCGTCCCACGGGCCGCACGTGAACTCGCGTCGCTGGTCCTGCGGCTGCGTGGACCGTTGCGCCGCGCCGTCGCCGAACCTTCGACGGACGCCGACGCCTTCGTCGCCGCGATGGAGCGTGCCGATGCGTTCCGTCGTCGTCCGCGCTTCGAGCAGGTGCTCGAAGCGATCGGCCTGGGCATCGTCGACGAGGCCGGCAGGAGCTCTTTCCGGCGTCGCGCCATCGAGGCTTCGTCCGCGGCACAGTCCATCGATGCGTCCGCGACCGCCCGAGCGGTGGACTACGACCCACGGCGGATCGGCGCCGCGCTGCACGCGGCCCGGGTGACCGCGGTCGCTGCAGGCGGTCTGTTGTTGTAATGCCGCACGTCACGCCCGTGTCATGCCGGTGATCGATCGTGTCGGCTTGACTGTCCAGTCGCTTAACTTCTACTCTCGAAGACCTTCGCCAACGCGTCTTGCGAGCAGCGCGGTCTTCCGTGAGCGACGGCTTTCGTGCGCTACGCAGTGCATCGTGCG
>CAZZWS010000032.1:0-24790 GCA_964657795.1 Beijerinckiaceae bacterium | reverse complement strand
TCGCGCGGCTTGAACTGGATCGTCGTCTCGAACATCTCGAGCGGCGCCGGATCGGTGGCCGTGTCGGCGCGACCCGCCTTGCCGAAGACGTGTGCCACTTCGGGCACCGTCTTGATCATCCGGTCGGTCTCCTGCAGCAGCGCGGCGGCCTTCGATGCCGACAAACCGGGGAGGGCCGATGGCATGTACAGCAGGTCGCCCTCGTCGAGCGCCGGCATGAACTCGCCGCCGAGACGCAGCAAGGGAATTGCCGTCAGCGCGAGGACGACGCCGGCGATCACCAATGTGAGCTTCGGGGAGCGCAGCACGGCATCGAGCGCCGGCCGATAGACGGCGATCAGGAAGCGATTCAGCGGGTTCGACGCTTCGCGCGGAACGCGTCCGCGAATCAGGTAGCCCATCAGCACCGGGACCAGCGTGACCGACAACGCGGCGGCGGCCGCCATCGCGTAGGTCTTGGTAAAGCCGAGCGGCGCGAACAGCCGGCCTTCCTGCGCTTCGAGCGAGAACACCGGCACGAACGACAGCGTGATGACCAGCAACGAGAAAAACAGCGCAGGGCCGACCTCGACCGAGGCGTCGCTGACCAAGCGCCACCGCTCGGCAACCGTGGGTGAGCGGCCAGTTTGTTCGTCGAACGCCTCGAGGTGCTTGTGCACGTTCTCGACCATCACGATCGCCGCATCGGTCATCGCGCCGACCGCGATCGCAATGCCGCCGAGCGACATGATGTTGGCGTTGACGCCTTGCCAACGCATCGCGACGAAGGCCGCGAGAACGCCGACCGGCAAGGCAACCACCGCGACCAGCGCCGATCGCAGGTGAGACAGGAAGACGGCGCACACCAACGCGACGACGACGAACTCCTCGATCAGTTTCGATCGCAGGTTGTCGACCCCCCGGTCGATCAAATGCGATCGGTCGTAGGTCGGCACGATCTCCACGCCCGCGGGCAGGCTCGGCTTCAACGTCTCGAGCTTCGCCTTGACCGCCTCGATCGTGGTCCGCGCATTCTTGCCGGACCGCATGACGACGACGCCGCCGGCAACCTCGCCCTCGCCATCGAGCTCGGCGATGCCACGCCGCATCTCGGGGCCGAGCTGGATGGTCGCCACGTCGCGCAGCAGGACCGGCGTGGCGTTCGAGACGGCCAGCGGGATCGAACGGAAGTCATCCAGCGATTGCAGGTAACCGCGCGCGCGGACCATGTACTCGGCCTCGGCCATCTCGACGACCGAGCCGCCGGTCGTCTGATTGGCCTTCTGCAACGCGTCCAGCACGACCGCCTGCGTGATGCCCAGGGCCCGCATGCGATCCGGGTCGAGCACGACCTGGTACTGGCGAACCATGCCGCCGATGCTCGCGACCTCGGCCACGTCCGGTACGGTCTTCAACTCGAACTTCAGGAACCAGTCGTTGAGCGCGCGCAATTGCGACAGGTCTTTCCGACCGCTGCGATCGATCAGCGCGTATTCGTAGACCCAGCCGACACCGGTCGCGTCCGGACCGAGCGACGCGTTGGCGCCGGCGGGCAACTTGCTCTGCACCTGGTTGAGATATTCGACGACGCGCGAACGCGCCCAGTACGGGTCGGTCCTGTCGTCGAAGAGCACGTAGACGAACGAATCGCCGAAGAACGAGTAACCGCGAACCGTCTTCGCACCCGGCACGCCGAGCATCGTCGTCGTCAGCGGATAAGTCACCAGGTCCTCGACGACCTGCGGCGCCTTGCCGGGATAGGGCGTGCGGACGATGACCTGCGTGTCGGACAGGTCGGGCAGGGCGTCGAGAGGCGTCTGGTTAAGGGACCGCATCCCCGCGGCCACCAGGAACAGCGTCGCCATCAGGACGAAGAAGCGGTTGCCGATGGACCAGCGGATCAGCGTGGCGATCACTTGCCGGCTCCGTCCGCAACCTTGGTTACCGACAGCAGTCGATAGCCGGTGCTGCCACCTTCCCTGAAGGTGAACCGCACGGTGTCGCCGGGCCGGATGTCGCCGAACGCGTTGGCGTCAGGCTTGCCGAAGCCCATCGTCATCGCGGGCCACTTCATCGAGACAATCGGGCCGTGCGAGATGGTGACGCTCTCGGCGTCGATGCTCTCGACCTTGCCGCGTCCGACGTGCTGCCCGGTGCCCGCCCCGTCGGTCGTCTCCGGCGCGGCATCGGTTGCAGGCACGTTGCCCGATGCGGGGGTCAGGTTGCCCGTGACCGAGCGGAGGCTGGCTTCCGAATCGATCAGGAACTGCCCGCTGGCGACGACGCGTTCGCCTTCGCTCAGACCTTTCGTGATCTCGATGTCGTCACCGTGCTCCGCGCCGACGGAGACGTCGCGCGGCTCGAACGAACCGCCTTCCCTTTGCACGATCACGACCGCGCGCTTGCCGGTACGAATCACGGATTCGGACGAAACGACCAGATGTTCGGCAGCAGCCCCGCCCACCGCGAGGCGGAGCAGCATGCCGGGCGTCAGTCTGCCCGCCCGGTTGTCCACCTCGAAGCGCGCCTTCAGCGTCCGCGTCGTCGCGCTGACCTCCGGAATGACCTCCGTCAGCGTACCGTCGAAAGTCTGCGATGGATCGGCTTGCAAGATGGCATGGACCTTTTGCCCCGGAGCAAGACGGACGGCCTGGGCCTCGGGAATGTCGGCGACGGCCCAGACCTTCTCGAGTCCCGCGATGCGGAAGAGCGTCGTGCCCGGTGAAACGGCGACGCCTTCGCGAACGCCGAGCTCGGTAACGACGCCACTCACAGGGGCGGTCAATGTGTAGCGCCCTGTCGGCACGGTCCCGCCCTCGGCTTGCCGCACGAGATCGGCCGGGATCGACATCGCGCGCGTGCGTTCGCGTGCCGCGCTGACCAGGTCGTCGGACACTCCTGCGCGCTGCAGCGCAACCAGCTCGTTGAGTGGACCCAGCCATTCCGGTGCGAAGATCGTAGCCAGGGATTGACCCTTCCGCACGCGCTCCATCGGCGCGCGCGCCGAGAGCCGCTCGACGTAACCGGCCACCCGCGTTTGCACCGCGACGGTAAGACGTTCGTCGAATTGCACGGTACCGATCGCATCGAACGACGACGCGATCGTCTCGCGGCGTACCGTCGCGTAGCGGATGCCGAGATTCTGCTGCATACCGGCGCTCACGTTGACGCTGCCGGAATCGCTCCGATCGGCGGCGTACACGGGCACCAGTTGCATGTCCATGAAGGGCGACTTGCCGGGTTTGTCGAAACGTTGGGCAGGGACCATCGGGTCGTGCCAGTACAGGACTGTCCTCGCGTCGTTCTGGGCCGCCGGCGCCGACACGGCCGGACGGCTCGTCCTGCGACCGAGATCGTAGGCGCCCGCCCCGACCAGAAGAACGAGGGCGGCCACGGCGATGATCGATCGCATGCGGGTCATCGTGCAGCCTCGTCGGGGAGGGGCCGAAAGGCGAGTTCTGCTTCGGTTCGCGCCAGGTCCCGTTGCAACGTCAGCAGTTTGCGTCGGCTCTCGACTTCGGCGTGCCGCGCTTCGAACAGCGTGCCGAGGGTCGTCTGATTCGAGCGGTAGCCCGCTGTGGCAGCTGCCGTCCGCTGTTCGGCGACGGTCACCACGCCTTGCTGGTAACGCGCTATCCGTTCCTGCAGCCGCTGCCGGTTCGCGACGAGGCTGCGAAATTCGGCAGTCGCCGTTCGGACCGACTCGGCGAGATCCGCATCGGCACGCTCGACCAGCGCGAGCCTGGACGCAGTCGCGCGATCCTGGCGTTGCGCGCGCGCGATCGGCAGCGGAATGCTGACGCCCACCGTGAACAGGTCCGAGAAGCCCGTGCGCTGCGCGTATCCCACTTCCCAGGTCCAGTTCGGGTTGCGATCGGCCGCGGCCACGTCGACTGCACGTACGGCGACGTCGTTGTCGCGCCGCAGGGCCATCACAGCGGGATGGCGCGCGACATAGGACGCTTCGCCAGGCACCGGGAACGGCGTGATGGCGACCAGTTCATCGGAATGACGACCGACCCAGCGGTCGAGTGCCACATCGGCGACGGCCTGCTGCTGCGCGACTTCGGCGAGGTCGTCCTCGGCGATCCCGAGCGCGCCAGCGCGGTCGAGCACTTCCTGGCCCGAGCCGTTCGCGGACGCGACCCGGGCCCGCGACAGCGCCAGTTCTTCGTGGGCGTGATGCGCCATCAGCGTCGTCAGCTTCAGCGCCTCGCAGGCATAGAAGGCGTCGACGTAGGCCAGCGTCGTCTGCAGGCGCGTGTTCGCGAGAGCCGACTGCAACGTGACCGATTCACGATCGACCGCGGCATCGGCAGCGGCCCTGCGTGCGTCGCGCTTGTCTCTCGAAGTCCACTCCTGCGACAGACCGATTCGCTTCGTCGTCATCGAATCGCGCGCTGTGTGGAAACGATCGGCCCCGGTGACCGGCAGGTCTTCCATGGCGAGGCGCAACACCGGATCGGGAAGTTCGCTCGACGCGCTGGCCATCGCGGCCGCACTCGCGACGCCGGCGCGACCCGAACGCGCCAACTCGGAACGCTTGATCGCGACGTCGACGGCCTGGTCGAGCGTGAACGGCGCTGCCGCGACAACGGCAGGCAGCAGGGCGGCGACGATCGCGGCCGCACGCGGATATAGGGAAGACATGGAGACTCCGAAGACGAGCGGACACCAACCCGAGAGGCTGCGAAGCCTTCAGGACCGATCAGTCGACGGAGTGGTCAGACGCGCAGTCTGCGTGTGGAGAGAAACAGCGGATCGGGCGGCGGCTGCGCCTCGGCCGAGGCCAAGCGGACGATCAGCTCGGCGCCCGTCGCTTCGGGCACGACGGGTACTACCAGGACTTGAATGACAGCGGGCAACGACGGCGTCGGGACCTTGAGCACCTCGAACGATTGCGCCGTATCCGTGGCGTGTCGATGGCACAACGCGGGTTGGGCGGTATCCATCTCGTCGCATGACGTACCGGCAGCCGCCTGCTCCGCCATCGAACTGACGTCGGCCTCTGCCGGGCAAGCGTAGTTCGCCATGACCAGCTGCGCAAACAGCAGTGAGAAGACCGCGAACAGCGCGGTCATCGAGCGACGGAAGGTGCGGCGGCGACTCATGGTTGACGAAGTGTAGCTGGTGTACACGAGCGGTTCGAATCGCCCCGGCGCGTCGATGCTCTCGCCCGCGAGAACGATCTGGTGACCTCCTGATGCGACTCCACGACGACGATCATCACGCCGCCGGTGCGACAGCGGCACCGGTCGGATCCCCTGCCGTCGGCCGATACCTGTCGACCAGCCGTGATGTTTCACCAGGTCGTTCATCCGGAAGGTTCCTGGATGGGGCGGGCAGGCGGTCGTCACGGCGTCTCGACGCGCACGTCAGACCCTACGACACCGCCTTCAGCCGCCCGTAGTTGTCCTCCAGCCGCACGATGTCGTCCTCACCGAGATAGCTGCCCGACTGCACCTCGATCATCTCGAGGTCGATGACGCCGGGATTCTCGAGCCGGTGAACGGTGCCGAGCGGGATGTACGTCGACTGGTTCTCGCTCAGCATGATGATCTCGTCGCCACGCGTCACGCGCGCCGTGCCCGACACCACGATCCAGTGTTCCGCGCGGTGGTGATGCATCTGCAGCGACAGGCTGGCGCCCGGCTTGACGACGATGCGCTTGACCTGGAAGCGCGACCCGTTGTCGATCGAGTCGTAGTAGCCCCACGGCCGATGCACCTTGCGATGGTTGTCGGCGTGCGGACGCGACTCGGCCTTGAGTCGCAGCACGATCTTCTTGATGTCCTGCGTCTTGTCCTTACGCGCGACCAGCAGCGCGTCGGGCGTGTCGACGATGATCATGTCGTCCAGCCCGAGACAGGCGACCAGCCGGTTCTCGGTGATGACCAGCGTACCCCGGGTGTCCTCGAGCATCGTGTCACCGGTGGTGGCGTTGCCGTCGCCATCCTTGGGCGATGCGGCCCAGACCGCGTCCCACGCGCCCACGTCCGACCAGCCCGCCGTGAGCGGCACCACGACCCCGGGAATGCCCAGCTCCGCCGCGCCGGCGAGCTTCTCCATCACCGCGTAGTCGATCGAGTCCGACGGACAGGCCATGAACGCGTCGCGACCGACGCGCACGAAATCGCGATCGATCGAGCCTGCCTTGAACGCCTTGTCGCAGGCGTCGTACATCGCGGGCGCGAAGTGCTTCACGGCTTTCAGCCAGACGCTCGCCTTCATCATGAAGAGGCCGCTGTTCCAGAGATGCAGGCCACCGTCGAGATAGCGGCGCGCGACTTCGACCGGCGGCTTCTCGACGAAAGCCAGCAGCGGCTGAGCACCCCCGGCGCCGTCGATCCCGTTGATCGGCGTGCCGATCTGCAGATACCCGTATCCAATCTCGGGACGATCGGGAACGATGCCGAAGGTCACCATCGCGCCACTCATCGCCGGCCCGACGGCCGTGTCGATCGCGGCGTGGAAGGCCGGCGGGTCGAGCATCAGGTGGTCGGCCGGCATGACGAGCATCAGCGCGTCTTCGCCGCCCGCGACGGCCAGCAGCGCGGCGATCGTGGTGGCCGGCGCCGTGTTGCGACCGGCAGGCTCGAGCAGGATGCGTCCCCCCGTCGGGCGCATCTGTTCGGCCGAAAGGAAACGGTATTCCTCGTTGCAGACGACGATCGGCGGCGCGGCCGATGTCACGTCCTCGCTGTGGTAGGCGGCGAGTCGCGAGGCGGTCGCCTGGAGCATGGTTTCGCCACCGATGAACGACAGCAATTGCTTCGGATACTTCTCGCGGGACATCGGCCACAGGCGTGTGCCGGAGCCACCGGAAAGGATCACGGGTTGAAGGATCATCGAACTGCTCCTGGTGATGCGAGGCGACGATGCCGTCGCTGCGTCGCAATGCTCGTCGACTGATTGGCTGTCGTTCCGCGAAGGCGGGAATCCGGCGCCGTTGCTGGTTCGAGGTACCGCAAACGCCGCCAGGTTGCCGCCTTCGCGGGAACGACGAAGAGAGTGGTGTCGGGTCTGATTTCGTCGAACGCGACAACCCGATAGTCTAGCGTCGACCGGCGCAGGCCGCTCCACCGGTCATCGGCGCCGTGCGACCGAATGCACGGCCGGCGAGGCGTCTCGCATCGCGCGGATAGAATGCGCCCCATGTCCGAAACCCCCTTTTCATCGGCGTCCGTTGCCTTGCCCGATCGGCCGTCGCGACCCGGCCGTGCCCCCTTGCGGACGGTCGCCGAGGCGCTCGATCAGATGCTCGCCGGCATCGAGCCGCTGACCGATCGCGAGACGGTCGCGACCGGCGACGCGCGCGGGCGCGTGCTGGCCACGTCGCTGGTGTCGCGGCTGGCGGTGCCGGCAGGCGACAACGCGCAGATGGACGGCTATGCGGTCCGCGTCGCCGATCTGGTCGATGCGAGCGAGGCATCGCCGGTCGTGTTGCCGATCTCCCAGCGCATCCCGGCGGGCCATCCGAACACGCCGCTGGCGTCCGGCAGCGTCGCGCGCCTTTTCACCGGCGCGTGGATTCCGGACGGGGCCGATGCCGTCGTCATGCAGGAGGACGTCGAGTTCGACGCGGCCACGAATCGCGTGACCTTCCGTTCGCGACCCGACGACGGCGCCTGGATCCGTCGTCGTGGCGAAGACATCCGCGACGGACAGACCATCCTCTCGGCCGGCACGCAGCTCGAAGCGCAGCACCTCGGGCTCGCGGCGTCGATCGGCACGGCCCGGGTCGACGTCGTCCGTCGGCCCCGCGTCGCATTGTTCTCGACCGGTGACGAGCTCGCGATGCCAGGCGAGGTCGCGGTCGAGGACCTCAAGTCGGGCGCGCTGTTCAACTCCAATCGCTACACGTTGCGCGCGTCGATCGAGGCGCTCGGCTGCGTGGCCGTCGACCTCGGCATCGTGCCCGACACGCTCGCGGCCACGCGTGACGCGCTGGTCCGCGCGGCTGCTGTTGCGGACGTCATCGTGACCTCCGGGGGCGTGTCGGTCGGCGAAGAGGACCACATGCGACCGGCCGTCGCCGCCGAGGGCAGCATCGACTTCTGGCAGATCTCGATCAAGCCGGGCAAGCCGCTGGCGTTCGGTCGCGTGGGGGGTGGGGACCAGGCGGCCTGGTTCGTCGGGCTGCCCGGCAATCCGGTGTCGAGCTTCGTCACCTTCCTGATCTTCGTGCGGCCGCTGCTGATGCGGCTGCAGGGCGTCGTCGACGTCGCGCCGCCGGCCTACGCGTTGCGCGCGGACTTCGAATGGCTCCAGCCCGATCGTCGCCAGGAGTTCCTGCGCGCGCGGGTCAACGCGTCGGGCGGGCTCGACCTTCATGTGCAGCAGGGCTCGGGCGTCATGACCTCGACCGTCTGGGCCGACGGGCTGATCGATAACCCGGCGGGGCGAGCCATCGCGCGGGGCGACGTCGTGCGCTACCTGCCGTTCTCCGGATTGATGAGATGAGTGAGGCGGTGAACGACGCGGCGCCCGACGCGGCGAATGATGCGGTGACCGATCCGATCACTGCGCGATGCGCGTGACCATCCTGTATTTCGCCAGCCTGCGCGAGGCCGTCGGCACCGCGCGCGAGTCGTGCGAACTGCCCGACGACGTCGACACCACGCGGCGCCTGCGCGACTGGCTGCGGAGCCGTGGCGGCGTATGGGAGACGGCGCTCGGCGCGGGACGCAACGTGCGCGCCGCGGTCGACCAGCGGATGACACGCGACGACGCGGCGATTCGCGACGGCGCCGAAATCGCGTTCTTTCCGCCGGTCACCGGAGGCTGACGTGGCGATCATCGTCAAGGTCCAGGCCGAGGACTTCGATGCCGGCGCCGAACTCGCCGCGTTGCGTTCGGCCAGGCCGGAAGTCGGCGCCGTGGCCAGCTTCATCGGCATCGTGCGCGACCAGAACGTCGTCGCCGACCGCCAGGCGGCCGTCGGCGCGCTCACGCTCGAACACTATCCCGGCATGACCGAGCGGTCGCTCGAGGACATCTGCGTCCAGGCCTGCGGCCGCTGGGTGTTGATCGACGCGCTCGTCATCCATCGCCACGGGAGGTTGTCCCCGACCGACCAGATCGTGATGGTCGCGACCAGCTCGTCGCATCGCGGCGATGCCTTCGACGCGTGTCGTTTCATCATGGACTGGCTGAAGACCGACGCCCCGTTCTGGAAGAAGGAGACGACGCCCGACGGCGATCGCTGGGTCGAGGCGCGCGACAGCGACCGGCAGGCCGTCGAACGTTGGCAGGACGACGACGCGTCCGGGACGGCATGAGCGCCGTCAACGCCATCGGCTTCGTCGCGCTGTTCGCCGGATCGCTGATCGGCGCCACGCTGCGCTGGCTGGCGCAGATCGTGCTGAATCCGGTCCTGCCGACACTGCCGCTCGGCACCTTGCTGGTCAACGTGGTCGCCGGCTTCGTCATCG
Source organism: Beijerinckiaceae bacterium (assembly GCA_964657795.1). Lineage (GTDB taxonomy): Bacteria > Pseudomonadota > Gammaproteobacteria > Burkholderiales > Burkholderiaceae_D > CAHJXF01. The sequence continues at coordinate 15,377 of CAZZWS010000032.1, read as the reverse complement.
GCATCGCGATCGCGATGTTCCAGGGTCATCCCGAGTGGCCGCAGGCGTGGCGGGTCTTCGTGGTGCCGGGCCTGCTCGGTGGCCTGTCGACCTTCTCGTCGTTCAGCGGCGAGTCGATGCTGCTGTTGCAGGAAGGCAAGCCGGGCTGGGCCTTCGCGCATGCGGCGGCCCATGTGCTCGGTGCACTCGTCGCGTGCTTCGCGGGGTATGCGCTGGTGCAGAAGCTGTCCTGATCGCTCAACCCATGTCGGACCGATGACCGAACCTTTCCGCTCCGAACCCTTCCGCTACCGCTGGGCCGCCCGTGGCGACATCAACGGCTTCTTCGCGCTGTCGATCGACAACCTCGCGTTGCTGGTGTCGATGAGCGGCATCCTGATCGGCGTGTTCGGCATGCCGCCCGACATCGTGCTCGGCCGCATGGTGCCGGGCACCGCGTTCGGCGTGCTGGTCGGCGACGCCATCTATACGTGGATGGCCTTCCGGCTCGCGAAGCAGGAACGTCGCCAGGACGTGACCGCGATGCCGCTCGGCATCGACACGCCGTCGATGTTCGCGTTGTCGTTCGGGGTCGTGGGCCCTGCGTTCGTCATCACGAAGGACGGCATGAAGGCCTGGGAGATCGGCATGGCCGTGCTGATGTTGATGGGCGTCGCGAAGCTGATCGCGTCGTTCTTCGGCGAGGCCATCCGTCGCGTGCTGCCCAAGACCGCGCTGCTCGGCGCCATCAGCGCGGTAGGCGTCGCGCTGATCATGTTCTTCCCGTTCGGCAAGATCATGGCCGAGCCGGTGGGTGGCTTCGTCGCGCTCGGCGTGATCCTGCTGACGCTGGTCGGCGGCGTGCGCCTGCCGGGCAACGTGCCCGCGGTGATCGCGTCGGTCGTGCTCGGCCTCGCGGCGTATCTGATCGCGCAGGCGTTCGGCTACCACCCGCCGACGATGCCGGTCAGCGGCGGATCGTTCGGGCTGCATCTGCCGTGGCCGAGCACGGCCTTCGTCGGCGGCCTCGACCTCGCGTGGCAGTTCATCCCGCTCGCGATTCCCGCGGCGTTCCTGACCGTGGTCGGCGGCATCGATGTCACCGAGTCGGCCGCGCTCGCCGGCGATCGCTACTCGACGCGCACGGTGCTGCTGGTCGAAGGCATCGCGACGCTGGGCGCGGCGCTGGCGGGCGGCGTGGTGCAGAACACGCCGTACATCGGCCATCCGGCATACAAGCGGATGGGCAGCCGCGCGGCCTACACGCTGGCCACCGGTCTCTTCATCTCGATCGGCGCGGCCACCGGACTGATCGGCGTGCTGATCTCGGCGTTGCCCGAGTCGATCGTGGTGCCGATCCTCGTCTACGTCGGCCTCGAGATGAGCGCGCAGGCCGTGCACGAGACCGAGGCCAAGCACGTCAAGGCGATCGCGCTCGCGTTGATCCCGGTGATCGCCAACCTCATCAACGTCGAGATGGGCGGCGTGCTCGGCGCCGCGCACGTCGACGTGCTCGCGCTGCCGGTCGACACGCAGCGCAACCTCACGGTGCTGACGATGCTCGGCAACGGCTTCATCGTGACCGCGATGATCTGGGCGACGTGGCTGGTGTGGATCATCGACGGCCGCCTGCTGGCTGCTGCGGGGCTGTGCGTGGTGTCGGCGGGCATGACGGCGGTCGGGCTGATCCATTCGCCGTATGCGGACGGACGCCTGTTCGTGCCGGGCGGTGCCACGCCGCCTATCGTCTACGCGCTGGTCACGGGCTACCTGTTGCTGGGTCTTCTGTGCGTGATGCTGTCACGCGCCGCGCAGGCGTCTCGGAGCGGGCCGGAACGCGGCGAGCGGCCCGTGATCGCCTGACGGCGGGCGGGTCTGGCCGCCGGCGTCCTCGCGTCGCGGCCATGGCGCGGGATCCGCGCCGCCTGACGCGCGCCAGCGGCGTCACGCAACAAAATCGAAAACGAACAGTTGACTTATCGCGATCGCTGCCGATAAACACGCGTTACGACGTGAATCCGACGCGCCAGCGCTGCCGTGTCGGGGGGAATCCGGACACCGCTGTCGGGGTCGCGCGTCGTCAGTTTCCCTGACATCACGCGAACTCGCATCGACCGACCGCTTGCGGCGGACAGCGATAAGGACGGAGGCTCGATCTATGACAACAAGATTGCGACATGTGCTTTCTTTGGCAGCTCCCTGCGTTACCGGACACAGCACCCCCGAATCGTCGCGCATGTCGGGGGAGGCGTTCGATCGGCGGCGTTTTCTGCGATCGGCACTGGCGCTGGGCGCGCTCGGCTCGTCGAGGTATGCGATCGGGGCGCCGACGGCCGGACGCGTCCTGCTGGGCTTCCAGTTGCCCGCATCGCAGGAGCGGATCCTCGACGCGATTCTCGCAGGGTTGCAGGGCCGGTATCAGCCCGATCTCGGCAGGAAACCCGTTCTGCTTCTGGGCGAATCGGGACGCCTGTCGGTCGATGCCGCCCTGAGAGCTCCTGCCGACGGCGCGACGGCGCTGGTGGCACCCAGCTCGTTCGTGGCGCTGTTGCCCGAGGTCCGCAAGATTGCCGACGATCCCGTGGGTCGCATCATGCCGGTCGCGGGCATCGGCGAGTCGACCATCGCCTTCATTGTCGGACCGCGCGTGCCTCGGAGCGTCCTCACCATGGCGGATTACTTCGCCTGGGCCCGAAACAATCCGATGATGGCGAGTTATGCGGTGCCCGGCCTCGGGACCTCCCTGCATTTCGTGGGCCGCGAAGTCATGCGGTCGGCCGACATGACCCTGAAAGAAGTGAATTACCGCGGCCTGCAGCCGATCTTCGAGGACGTCGTGTCCGGGCAGATCGCCGCGGCGTTCACGATCGTGCCGGAAGCGGATGTCGCGACACGGTTTCCGATGGTTCGCATCCTCGCCGTGGCCAGCGACCAACGCTGGCCTACCTGTCCCGACGTGCCGACGTTGATGGAACTACGCTTGATGCCCGCCCCGATCGTCGAGAGCCTCGGCTTCTTCTTCGCCGACGGCACGCCGGCCGCGAAGGTCGAAGAGCTCGCCGCCGCCGTCAGGGCCGTGACCGCGACGCCGGACATCATGAAAGCCATGACGGGCATCCTGCGTCCGATGTCGGACCCCAACAAGCCGTATGCGCAGGTTCTCGCGGACGAGCGAAAGATGTGGATCAATCTCGCGCGGCGCGTCGAAGCCTGAGGAGTCACCATTTCGTCGTGGGCCGACCACGACATTGCGGGGCACGCGGTTCCCTGGGCTCGTCAGGCTCCGCGACGGTCAGTGGCGGAGCAGCTTGCCGCGCCACGCTGCGATGGCTGCCCGACCGCCGGTCACGGTGATCGATCACGACGCTTCGACGGGACTGATGGACTTCTCGACATCGTTGTTTCCAAGGGCAACTCGTCACCTGGCTCAAGCCCAAACTTGATCCTGTCGAGCGCCCCCCACAAGCCCATCGCTCTTCGCTCACTCTTGCGGTGGCTGCAAATCCTGGACCCGTCGTCTCGCACACGACGATGGTCGTTGCGTCCTCGACGCCAAGCGCGTCGAGGAGGGCACTCGTCGCGGATCAATCCGTGATGCGCTCGACGATCGTGGCCGTGCCGAGCCCGCCACCGCAACACATGGACTGCAGCCCGAAGCGGCCGTCCCGGCGTTCGAGTTCGTCCACGAGCGTCATCATCAACCGCGCGCCGGTAGAGCCCAGCGGATGACCCATTGCGATCGATCCTCCGTTGACATTGACCTTGTCCATGTCGGGCTGCAGCTCGTGCATCCAGGCACCCAGCACCGACGCGAACGCTTCGTTGATCTCGAAGAGGTCGATGTCGTCCATCGTCAGGTCGCAGCGCTGCAGGATTTGCCGCGTCGCCGGGATCGGGCCGGTCAACATGATCTCGGGACTCACGCCGACGACGAGTTGCGCGTGCAGTCGCGCGAGCGGGCGCAGCCCCAGCTCGCGCGCTTTCGCGGCCGTCATGAGCAGGAGGCCGGTTGCTCCGTCCGAGACCTGACTCGCGTTGCCGGCCGTGATGCGACCGTCCGGGCGAAACGCCGTCTTCAGCGAGGCCAGCTTCTCGATCGACGCGTCGCGTCTTACCCCTTCGTCGACGACGAACGTCGTGCCGTCGGGTTGCACGATGGGGACGATCTGCCGGGCGAAGCCGCCGGCTTCCTGAGCGCGCGATGCGAGCGTATGGCTGCGCAGTGCGAGTTCGTCCAGCTCGTCGCGTAACAGATTCCAGCGCTCGGCGATGCGCTCGGCGGCTTCGCCCATCGTCGGCATCGCGTAAAGATCGATCAGCTTCTGCGGATTGCGGCTGCCGTAACGGGTGTCGTCGTTGCCGCCTTGCGTGCGACTCATCAGCTCGACCCCGCCGGCGATCACGATCGACGCGACCTTCGAGCGGATCATGTTGTCCGCGATGTGCACCGCCTGTTGCGACGAGCCACACGCCCGCTGGACCGTCATCCCGGGCACGGTCACCGGGAAATCCGCCATCAGCAAAGCGGTTCGGGCGACGTTGCCGGCCGACTCGCCGACCTGTGTCGCGCAGCCGGCGACGACGTCGTCGACCTGGTCCTTCGAGATGCCGGTGCGCTGGACCAGCGCGTCGAGGACGACGCCCAACAAGGCCGCCGCATGCCAGTCCTTCAGCGAACCGTTGCGACGCCCGACCGGCGTCCGCGCCATCGCGACGATCACCGGTTCGTCGTCCGCCAGGGACGCGGCCTTCATCGACTCGCCTTCATTCGTCGCCGCTCTTCCATTGACTGTTCTTCCGCTTGAGGATGTGACCGGCGATCATGTTCTTGTGAATCTGCATCGTGCCGCCGTAGATCGACCCGCCGCGCACCTCGCGATAGCGCGCCTCGACCGGGTACTCGGTCATGTAACCGTACCCGCCGAGCAATTGGATGGCGTCGTCGCACACTTCCTTGGCGGCCTGGGCGACGTAGACCTTGGCGACCGATGTCTCGAGCGGCGACGGAAGCCCGATGGCGGTGTTGGCGGCCGCGCGCCACGTCAGCAACTGCGCGGCCTCGAGCTTGACCTTCATGTCGGCCAGCATCCACTGCAGTCCCTGGAAGTCCGCGAGCTCGCGTCCGAACTGCTTGCGTTGCTGCACGTAACCCAGCGCGAACTCGTAGGCGCTCTGCGCCGATCCAAGCATCCGCGCGATGCTACCCAATCTCTCGATGTTGTAGACGCTGATCAAGCGGCCGAACGCGTGGCCGGTCGCGAGCACGTGGTCAAGCGGAACGCGGCAGTCGTCAAAGAACATCTCGTACTGGCGTTCGCCGGCCATGTTCAGCGTACCGGGGCTGATGACGACGCCGGGTAGGTCGTGCGGCACCATCAGCGCGCCGATGTCGGAGGGGCGCCCGGTCGCACCGAAGCGGCAGTACAGCATCGTGTAGTGATTGGCGCGCGCGGCGCTGATGAAGATCTTCTGGCCGCTGACGACGACGTGGCCGCCATCGATCCGTGCGCGCGTCTTCATCGCGGTCGCGGCCGAGCCGGCGTCGGGCTCGGTGATACCGATCGACACCCCGATCTCTCCGCGTGCCACGCCGCCGACCCAGCGTGCCCGTTGCTCGGCCGAACCGAGTTCGAGGACGGCGCCGATCGCCCCGGTCGACGTGCGATGGGTGAGCCCGCCTAGCGTGGTGTCGATCTTCTGGATGGCCTGGATCAGCAGCAGCGTGTCGAGCAGCGGCAACTCCAGGCCGCCGTATTGCCGCGGCATGTTGAGCGCGAGCAGACCGTTTTGCGCCATCGTCGCGCGGAGTGCCTGCAACGGTGCGAAATCGTCCGCAACTTCGGCGGCGTGCGCGGCCTGTGCGTCGGGCAACAGCCGCGTGCACAGCGTCTCGGTAGCGGCGATCAGCTCGCGCTGGCCGTCGGTCAACTGGAAGTCCATCGAGTGTCCTGGAGGTGGTGGCTCAGCGCTGCAACGTCGAATCGAAGGTCTCGTCCAACTCGGCCTGACCGATGATCTGCGACGTGCGGTCGTGCCCGACGTGAAGGACGTGCGTCGCGATGTCGCGCACCAGGCGGCCGAGCGGAAATTCGTCGAACAGCGCGGTCGAGCCGGCCAGCACCACGAGCTGCTGCGACACCGTCATCGCGGCATGCGCGCAGATCGCCTTGGCCTTGATCGACGCAAGCTCGGCCTTCGGAACGTCGCCGGTGCGCCAAACCTCGATCGCGTGCTCGAACGCGACCTGCGCGCTGAACAGTTGGACCGCGCATTCGCCCACCCGCAGTTGCGTGAAGGCGTCCTTGCTCTTGCCGCGTTCCTTCAGGCTCGCGACGGTCCAGTCGTATGTGCCTTCGAGCGCGCCGAGATAATTGGCCGCGAAGCCGAGATGGAAGCGGCCCTGCCAACGCTGCTTGGGATAGATGCCGGGTTCGCCGAGCACATGATCGTGATCGATGAACACGTCGGCGAGATAGAGCTCCGGGCTCGGGCAGGTGCGCATGCCGGTCGGTCGATACCAGTCGTGGTTGATCGTGACGCCCGCCATCCCTGGCTCGACGATCACCATCAGATGGCTCTTCAGATATTCGGTCTCGCCCTCGATCGTCGCGAAGACGATCGCGCAACCGTTCTCGTAGCCGTTGGTCGCGTAGTTCTTGTTGCCGTTGACGACGTAGCCGCCATCGACCTTCTTCGCGGTCGTCTTGAGCACGTACATGTGCTTGCGGTTGGCCTCGCTGCCGACAAACGACGAGACCGACATCCGCTCCGTCATCGGCCGGACGAAACGATCGCGCTGGCGGTCCGTCCCCAGCGCGTCGATCGCCCATGCGACGTGGTTCTGCACCTGCATGCAATGAGCCGTTCCCGGCGACGCGCGGGCCACCGTGCGGATCGCCTGCAGGAAGGTCGCGGGATCGTCGCTCATCACGTTGCTGCCGAGGCCGCCGTGTTCGCGCCCGACGGTCGCGGTCAGCAGGCCGCGCTGAAACAGGTCGTCGAGGTTCTCGAACGGCATCGCGCAGGCGTCGTGGTTGGCCTGCTCGCGTTTTCGGAACGTCGTCAGCACGTGCTCGTTGAGTTCCTGCAGTAGAGGGGTGGCGAGCACGGCGTGCGCATTGAAGTCCATCGGTTTCTCCTTCTCAGACAGCAGCGGTCAACGCCGCTCGGTTATCGATCGGGCGATCGTGCGCCAGCGGCGCGCGCGTGGGAATCTCTTCGGCGAAATGACAGGCGACCACCTGACGCGGCGCGAGCTCGCGCAGCGCGGGTTCCTCGATGCGGCAGCGGTCGCGGACGAACGGGCAGCGCGGATGGAAGGCGCAGCCGGCTGGCGGACTCATCGGCGAAGGAATCTCGCCTTCGATCGCGTGGCGCGGACCTGTCCTCGCGGCGCGGTCGTCGACCGATGCGATCAGCGCCTGCGTGTACGGATGCCGCGCTCGACGCACGATGTCGTCGGTGTCGCCGACCTCGACGAAGCGGCCGAGGTAGAGGACGCCGATGCGGCGACTGAGGTGAGCAACGACCGCGAGGTCATGCGAGATCAGCAGGTAGGTGAGCGCGAGCCGCGCCTGCAGGTCGTGCAGGAGGTTGAGCACCTGTGCCTGGATCGAAACGTCGAGCGCCGAGACCGGCTCGTCGAGGATCATGCAGAGCGGGTCGAGCCCCAGCGCGCGCGCGATCGACACGCGTTGCCGCTGACCACCCGACAGCTCGTGCGGAAAGCGCCGCACCGTATCGGCCGACAGCCCCACGCGTTCGAGTAGTTCGGCCACGCGATCGTCGAGTGCGCGCCCCGAGGACAGTCGATGGATGCGCTGCGGCTCGGCGACGATGCGACCGATGCGCATGCGCGGATCGAGCGAACTGTACGGATCCTGCAGGACCGGTTGCACTTCGCGGCGAAAGCGCGCGACGTCGGCACCCGACAGCCGCGCGATGTCCTGGCCGGCGATCTCCATCGTGCCGGCGGTGGGCGGCTCGGCCAGCATCAGCATCCTGGCGATCGTGCTCTTGCCCGAGCCGGATTCGCCGACGAGTCCGAAGGTGGCGCCGGTCTCGATGTCGAAGGACACGCCGCGCACCGCCTGCAACGGATGCGATCGGCCGAACAGCCCGCGGCGTAGCGCATAGGTCTTGGCGAGGTCGCGGACCCGCAGGTAGACGCTCATGGCACGAGACTCGCGCCGTCGCGCATCGCGTTCGCGGCGATGCCTTCCTCGGCGATGCGGTCCGCGGTGCGCCAGCAGGCGCTGCGGCGCGGACCCGCGTGCGTGTCCCACTCGAACCAGTCGGGATAATGCGTGCGGCAACGATCGATCGCATACGTGCAGCGGGCTTCGAAGCGGCAACCTTCCGGAAGCGCCGTCAGCGATGGTTGCTGCCCTGGAATGGCCGTGAGCCGGCGCTCGTAGGTCGACAGGCGCGGGACCGCTTCGAGCAGGCCGACCGTGTAGGGATGGACCGGCGCGGCGAAGACCTCGTCGATCGGACCCGTTTCGACGATGCGGCCGCCGTACATGATCGCCACGTCGTCGCAGAATTGAGCGGCGAGATGCAGGTCGTGCGTGACGAAGACGATGCCCATGTCGTTCGCGCGCTGCAGCTCGCGCAGCAGCGCGAGGATCTGCAGTTGGACCGTGACGTCGAGTGCGGTCGTCGGCTCGTCGCAGATCAGCAGGTCGGGCGACAACGCGATGTTGATCGCGATCGACACCCGCTGGCGCATGCCGCCGGAGAACTGGAACGGGTAGCTGTGCAGCCGTTCCTCTGCTGCCGGGATCCTGACCTTCTCGAGGACCTCGATGCAGCGCCGCTTCAACTCGCGCTTGTCGCGAATGCCCTGGTGATGACGAAACACTTCGCCCACCTGATCGCCGATCGTCATCAGCGGATTGAGCGACGTCATCGCATCCTGAAGGATCATGCCGATCTCGCGTCCACGGATCTGCTCGAGCGCGTCGTGCGGCATCGCCAGCAGGTCGCGACCTTTGAAGAAGACCTCGCCAGCGACGACCCGTCCGTTCGATGGCAGGAGGTTCATCACCGACAGGCAGGTCATGCTCTTGCCCGATCCCGACTCGCCGACGAGCGCGAGTGCGCGTCCGCGTCGCACCGTGAAGCTGACGTTGTCGACCGGCATCACCGGACCGCTCTTGCCGCGCACGACGGTCGTGACGTGGCGCACGTCGAGGATCGGCTCGGACCGGTCGATGGCGGTCACCATGCCCTCGCGAGGTTCGGCGACAGGCGATCGCGGAGCGCGTCGCCGAGCAGGTTGGCCGACAGCACCGCGATCATCAGCACGATGCCCGGCGCGCCGCAGATCCACCAGGCGGTCTCGAGATAGCCGCGCCCGTCGGCGATCATCGTGCCCCACGAGGCCGTCGGCGGCTGCACGCCGAGCCCGAGGAACGACAGCGTCGCTTCGAGCACGACGATGACCCCGATGTCGAGCGTCGCGAGGACGATGAAGGTGTTGGCGACGTTCGGCACGATGTGCGTCGCCACGATGCGCAGCGTCGACGCGCCGCTCAAGCGTGCGAGCAGCACGAAGTCGCGCTGCTTCAGGCCGAGCGCCTCGGCCCGCGTGACGCGTGCGAAGCGAGCCCAGTTGGCGAGGCTCAACACGACGATCAGGTTGAACATCGAGAAGCCGATCGCGCCGACGAGGACCAGCGCGAGGATGACGGCCGGCAACGCGAGCTGGATATCGGCGAGTCGCATCGCCACGGCGTCGACGACGCCGCCGAGATAGCCCGCCGCGACGCCGAAGAGTCCACCGCCGACCCCGGCCAGCAGCACCGCGCAGAACGCGACGAACAGCGAGATCCGCGAACCCCAGACGACGCGCGACAGCAGGTCGCGGCCGAGCTGGTCGGTCCCGAACCAGTGCGCAGCCGTCGGCGGCTTGAGAGTCGCGGTCAGCGAGATCGCGTTCGGGTCGTAGGGCGCAAAGAACGAAGGGAACAGCGCCATCGCGATCAGCAGCAGCACGATGGCGCCGCACAGCCACTGCGACGCGGGCAGCCACGGACCACGACGGCGCGGCGCCGCGATGACCAGCCGCGCCTCGGCGGGAAGCTGTCGCAATGGCGCGAACGCGGGCCGGTCGTCATGCATAGCGGATGCGCGGGTCTAGCGCCGCGTACAGGATGTCCACGGCCAGGTTGAGCGACGTGAAGATCAGCGCCCCGACGGTGACCGCCGCCTGCACCACGGTGTAGTCGAGGTTGGAGATCGACTCGAGGATCAGGCGGCCGATGCCCGGCCACGCGAAGATGAACTCGACACTCACGGCGCCGCCCATGAGGATGCCGAACTGCAGCGCGGTGAACGTGACGACGGGCAGCAACGCGTTGCGCAACGCGTGCCGATAGACGATCGTCCGTTGCGGCAGGCCCTTGATCCGCGCGAGCTTGATGTACTCGGAGTCCAGCACGTCGGTCATCGACGAGCGCGTCAGCCGCATGATCCCCGCCGCCGAGTACCAGCCGAGAGCCACCGCGGGCAGCAGCAGATAGCGCGGTCCGCCGTAGCCGCCGGTGGGCAGCCAGCCGAGCTGGATCGAGAACAGTCGGATGAACAGCAGGCTGACGAGGAACGGCGGGCCGGCCTGCCCGACCACCGCGAAGAGGCGAGCCGCGTGATCGGCCACGCCGTCGCGACGCACCGCCCCCGCGACGCCGAGCGGCACGCCGACGAGGATGCCGATCGCGAGCGACGAGAGCGTCAGGTACAACGTCGGGCCGAGCGCGCCGAAGACCACCGTCGCGGCCGGCTGCGCGAAGCGATACGACATCCCGAGCCGCCCCCGCATCAGGTCGACCAGATAGGACCCGTACTGAACCAGGACGGGCCGGTCGAGGCCCATCTCGTGGCGCAGCACCTGCCGGTCGGCTTCGGTCGCTTCAGGCGGGAGCATGAGGTGGGTCGGGTCGCCGACGAGGCGCACGATCAGGAAGATCACCACCGTGACCAGCAGGACCGTGACGATGCTCTGGCCGATGCGGCGGCCGACGTAGCCGATCATGACGAGGCGCCCTCGGCCTCGCGAGCGGCCAGCGTCTGCAGCGCGCGATCCTTCAGTTCCGTCTTGCGGATCTTCTGGCTGCCGGTGCGCGGCCAGTCGGTGACGAACTCGAAATGTCGCGGCACCTTGAAGCTCGCGATGTGCGCACGGCAGTAGGTGGACAACGCGGACGACAGCGCATCGGGCGGCGCGGTCTCGCCGGCGGTCGTCTCGATGTAGGCGTAGGCCACTTCGCCTAGGCGCGGATCCGGAACGCCGACGACCATCGCCTCGCGGACCGCCGGATGGGTCTTCAGGAACACCTCGATCTCCTGCGTCGCGACGTTGAAGCCGCCGGGCTTGATCATCTCCTTGACGCGGCCGCGATAGATCAGGAAGCCGTCGGCGTCGAGCTCGCCGAGGTCGCCGCTGTGCAACCAGCCTTCGGCGTCGAAAGCCTTCGCATCCTCGTCGGGCTGCCGATAGTAGCCGCGCATCAACTGGAAGCCGCGGATGCAGATCTCGCCGATGGCGCCGTTCCCGAGCGGCGCGTTGCTGGTCACGTCGACGATGCGGATCTCGACGCCGTCGACCGGACGCCCGACGGTGGTCGAGCGCTTGTCGAAGGGGTCGGTCGTGTGCGTGCGCGCGACGGCGTTCGACGTTTCGCTCATGCCGTAGGCCGACGTCAACTCGGGCACCCGCATCACGTCGCTCACCCAGCGGAAGGACGCGGTCGGCAGCGGCGCGCCGGTGCCGGTCCGCAACGACGACAGGTCGTAACGATCGCGTTCGGTGAACGCCCGCAGGTCCTGCACGATGGTGTCGACGAAGAAGCTGAGCGTGATCTTTTCACGTTCGACCAGCGCGCAGAAGCGCGCCGCGTCGAAGCCGTCGGCGATCACCATCGCCGCGCCGGCCAGCCACAAGGCGAGCGTGTAGAACGTGCCGGTCGCCGTGAACAGCGGCACGCACGACAGGTAGCGGTCGGCTGGCGTCAGCGCGAGGCATTCGATCGCGTGGAAATTGTTCTGCAGCAGCGGCCCATGGCAGACCATCGCGCCTTTCGGGAACGACGTCGTCCCGGACGTGTAGAGGATCTGCGCGACGTCGTCGGGCGCGACCGTCGCCGCGCGATGCGCGAGCACGCCGTCTTCGAGCGCGGCGCGGCCGATGCGCTCGACGACGGCGAACGGTCGCATCGAGTCCGGGAGGTCGGCGCCGGAGCCGATCACGCGGCGCAGCGCGGGCAGCGCCGCACACCGCCACTCACCGTCGCTTTGCACGCGGTAACCCGGGTCCAGCTGCCCGAGTATGTCGAAGTAGCTGGCGTGCACCGAGTCCTGCTCGACGATCAGCGTCGTCGCATCGGACTGCGACAGCACGAACGCCACGTCGCTGCTGCGAAAGCGCGTGTTGACCGGCACCAGCACCGCGCCGATGGTCGGCACCGCCCAGCGCGCGACCAGCCAGTCCGGCGAATCGCTCATCCACAACGCGACCTTCTCACCGGGTGCGACGCCGAGCGCGATCAGTCCGCGCGCGAACGATCGGACCCGCGCGGCCAGTTGCGCGAAGCTCAGTCGCGTCGCGCCATGTACGACGGCTTCACGATCGCCATGCGTGGCTTCGGCCCAGTCGAGCGCATCGGTGAACGTGCGCTGCAGCCAGGGACGATGGGTCTCGGTCGAAGTCATGGATCGAATGGTGTCAGCGCGCGGTCTCGGGGCCGCCCTTGACGTAGATGATCTGGCCCGACACGAAGGCGGCGTCCTCGCTGCACAGGAAGGCGATGACGTTCGCGATGTCGCGGGGCACGCCGACGCGCCCGAGCGGGATGTTCTTCGCGCGCATCGCCTTGTAGTCCTCGGGGTCGATGCCTTGCCGCGTCGCCGTCATGCGCGTCATCTCGGTGTCGACGAAGCCCGGCGCGACCGCATTGACGTTGATGTTGTAGCGCCCGAGTTCGATCGCCGCGGTCCGCGTGAACGCCTGCAGGCCGGCCTTCGCCGACGCGTAGTTGGCCTGGCCGCGGTTGCCGAGGGCCGACGTCGACGAGAGGTTGACGATCTTGCCCGAGCGTTGCGCGACCATCACGCGTTGCGCGGCGCGCGTGCACAGGAACGTGCCTCGCAAGTGCACGTCCATCACGGTGTCCCAGTCCGCCAGCGACATCTTGAACAGCAGGTTGTCACGCGTCACGCCCGCGTTGTTGACGAGGATGTCGAGTCCGCCGAGCGCCGCGACCGCCGCATCGAAAGTCGCATCGACGCTCGCTTCGTCGCTCACGTCGCAGGCCAGGCCGACGGCGTCCTGGCCGTACGCGTCGCGCAACCGGCTCGCGGCTTCGCCTGCCGCGTCGGCGGCGATGTCGCACACCGCGACCCGCGCGCCCTCGCTCGCGAACAGTTCCGCGGTCGCGAAGCCGATGCCGCGCGCCGCGCCCGTGACCAGCGCGACCTTTCCTTCGAAGCGACGATTCATGCGGCGTCTCCGTGATGTGCGCGATCGACGGCGTGCCGATGCGTGTCGTGCCGGACGATGCGAGCGTGATTCATGAGGCCACCCGCCGCGACAGGCTCGCGGCCTCGCGACCCGCGATGCGGCCGCCGACGAAGCACTCGGCGAGGTTGCCACCCGCGAGATAGACATGGCCGAAGACGCTGCCGAGTTCGCCCGCTGCATACAGTCGCGCGATCGGTTGCCCGAACGAATCGATGACCCGCTGCCGCGCATCGTGCACCGGGCCGCCTTGCGTGTTGATGACCACCGGCCACAGCGCGGCCGCGTAGTAGGGCGGCGTCGACAACGTCATCATCGTCTCGGGCCGTCGCCCGAACGAACGATCCTCGCCGCGCGCGCAGTCGTCGTTCCAGCGCGCTGCGGTCGCCACGAGTCCATCGGCGTCGATGCCGAGCTCCACGGCCAATGCTTCGAGCGAGTCCGCGCGCCGCAGGATGCCGTTGTCGACTTCGCGCTGGTTGTCGTTGCTCCATGCGTGATGATGCGTGCGATCGTTCGTGATGGCCCTGCCGATCGGATAGCGCTCGCGACCGGCCTCGTCGAAGATCAGGTACGACGGCAGGCGTGTGTGGCGGTATTCGACCGGATCGAAGTGATCGAATTGTCGCACTCCGGTGTCCGAAGGGTAGGGCGGGTATTCGTTGACGTAGCGCCGGCCCCGTTGATCGACGACGATCCACGCCATCCGCGGCAGTGCGTCGGTCGTGCGCTCGGGCGTCCACATCGGCAGCAGCTTCGTATAGAAGCCGAACGGATATGAAGGGTCGGTATGCCGCATGCCGTATGGACCGTGGTAGTGCCACATATGCCAGAGCGCGGCGCCCATCTGCTGCGCCATGCGGATGCCGTCGCCGGTGTTGCCGGCGAAGCTGCCCGTCACGACCGGCGTCGAGACGAGGTACTGACGCTTGAGGTCCTCGTCCGCCTCGAAGCCGCCGCAGGTCAGGATCACCGCGCGCGTCGCGATCACGTCGATGTCGCGTCCTTCACGGGACAGTTCGACGCCGGCGACGCCGCCGTCGGCGTCGCGCAGCAGGCGGCGCGCCGGCGAGTCGAGCCAGACCGTGAGCTTTCCACGCGCGACGGCGGCGTCGACGTTGTCGAGCAGGACCTTGAAGAGCAGGCAGCCCGGACGGAACGGACGCGCGGCCAAGTAGCCATCGTTCGCGCGCATGGCGCTCGCGACCGTCGGGATGTCGACCACCTCCGCATAGCCGAGTCCATCGCATCCGGGGAACGGGTAGTTGCCGACGGCCGGCTCGCAACGGACCTCGGCGCCGTCGATCGCGGCCAGCGTCCGCAGATAGTCGGGCATCTCGACCATGCCGTCCGCCAGCGCGCGCAAGACGTCGTCGGGCGTCCTGCCCCCGCACGTGTGCTGCAGGTACGCGAACGCGTCGTCGGCGGCGTACGCGATGCGGATGCCGCCTGCCGACAGGATCGAGATGCCGCCGGGGTCGGGCATCTTCTCGACGAGCAGCACGCGAGCACCTGTCCTGCAGGCTTCGATCGCGGCCACGGCGCCCGCAGCGCCGTAGCCCACGACGATCACCTCGAACACGTCTTCGGACGACGAAGGTAAGATCAAGATGAACGTCGCGTCTTCGCGATGCGGCGATCGCGCATCACGGCGCCGCGCGGCGCCGTGCCATCAATCGAACGGAACGCAGGAATGACCGAAGTCAAGGTGTTGTCCGAGGTGACCGGCCTCGTGATCCGGATCGAGGCCGCCGTCGGGGCGCAGGTCTCCGAGTTCGATTCGGTGGTGTTGATCGAGTCGATGAAGATGGAGATCCCGGTCTCCGCACCGCGCGCGGGAACCATCGTCGCGGTGCTCGTGACCGAAGGAGCCCTGGTCAGA
>CAZZWS010000031.1:0-25024 GCA_964657795.1 Beijerinckiaceae bacterium | reverse complement strand
CTGCTGGCCGATGCCCGGCTTCGTCCAGTCGCAGACCCCGGTCGAGAACACCGCGCTGAGGCGATTCTGCTGGGTCGCGGTGAACGTGATCCCCGTGTAGTCGCTGAAGACGAGCGGCTTCAATGTGCACTTGAGGATGTTCTCCGTCCGCGCGCCGCCGGCCACCTGGTGCGGCGACATGTGGATCGCGAGCTTGGGATCCGCGTTGCAGACCGTGAAGTCGGTCACCTTCGTCAGCATCGCCGTGTCGGTGCTCAGGTAGCAGTAGTCGAACGCCGTCGTCGGCTTCGCGGCCACGACCTGCGCGGCGGTCCGCTCGCTGTTCAACGTCGCCTTCGGCGCGGTGGTCGCCAGCGTCGACAGCCACGCGTCCATCGTCAGGAACGACTGCAGACTCAGCGCCGCCGGGGCCGTCAGGCCGCTGCTGAAGCGCCACATCACCTGGTTCCCATGACCGCCACCGTCCTGGTCGAGCCGATCGCGCTCGGAGAAGCTGCGCCAGATGTAGTGGATGCCGACTGCGCCCGCGTACGCGCTGGGGCTCTCGTCGTAGCCGCGCAGGTCGATGATCGGCACCTTCGCGAACTGCGTGCCGCTGCCGACGATGCCGGAGACATAGGCGATCGGCAAGGCGGCGGCGTCCGCGACCGAACGGGCCGTCGTCGGGTTCGAGTCGGCGTCGGTGCCGCCGATCTTCTCGTTGAGCGTGACGAACTCCTCGGCGTTGATCGCACCCGCGAAGAGGGCGTTCAAGCCGTATTGCACCCCGACGTTGTCGTTGGTCTGGTTCGCGCGATTGGTGCCGGGCGCGATGCCCCAGACGGCCACGGCAAGGTCCGGATCACCGCAGCGCGGGCCGTTCGGATTCGTCACGGGGTCGTAGACCTGGCTCGCGGGCAGCTTGCAGTTGTTCGTCGTCGCACCGGGGACGAGACGTCCGGTGGCGTCCGCGACGAAGAGCGGCGTGTAGTTGCCCGGCTTGTTGTTGTAGCCGAAGTAGTTGTTCCACGAGTGGCAGCTGGTCTGGTCGAGATGGCCGTTGATGGCGGTCTTCTTCGCGTTGATCTGCGCCTGCGTCAGGCCTTCGGAAGCGACGAGCGTGCTCCACGCCGTGCCCGCATAGAAATTGACGAGCTGCACGCAGTCCGCGACCTCGATGCCGGTTGTGACGGAATCGGGGTAATCGCACTGGACCTGGATGCCGTCGAGCAGGCCGGGGTAGGTCGACACGGCGGTGTTCTGGCCGATCGAGCCACCCGAGCAGCCGTTGCTGGCCGTGTACAGGATCTCGCCGTAGTTCTTGGTGATGTACTCCTTCATCATCATCAAGGTCTCGATGTTGATGATGCGGTTGGAGTTGTAGAGCGAGTCGTTGAGGCTGTTGTCGACCGTCATGAAGCCGCGCGACAGCGCGCTGTCGTCGGCCCAGTTCTGTTCCGTGCGGAACTGTTGCCGCGGCTGGCCGGTGCTCGCGCCGAACGAATAGACGACCTTGCGGTTCCACTGCGCCTGCGGCGCGTTCGCGGTCCACGGCTTGGTCGGGTCGTACAGCACGGCGACGTCGTAGATGCCGCGGTTCACGGTGCCGCGCTCGACGCGCACGATGTACTTGACCGCCGTCGACGAGCCGAGCGGCGTGGTCATGGCGACCGCGCTGTCGGGCGTCGTGCCGAGCACGTACGGCTGCAGGCACGAATTGGCGGGCGTCGTCGGTCGCGGGTTCGCGATGGTGGGCGACGGATCGGGCAGCACGAAGCTGCAGCCGCCATCGCCGGCCGTGACGCTCGCGGCGGTCAACGTCCGATAGAAGAAGTGACTCTCGGTGGCGATGTCGCACTGGCCGTCGGTCGCCGTCGTCGAGAGGCCGCTCGCGTTGGTCGCCGCGGTGGTCGACGTGCCTGCCGTCGGCACCGGCGTCGCGCAGATCCACGGTTGGGGTTGGCTGGACAGCAGGACCGGGCCGCCGATCGGATGATTGTTGAGCGTCAGCGTGGCGCCCGCGAACGAATTGTCGGCCGCCGTCACGGTCAGCGTGTTGTTGCCGTTCGCGAGTCCCGTGACGAGACCGACGGTCCGTCCATCGCTGCGCGTGGTGAACGCGCCGGTCGCGTCGGTCGCGCCGACCATCACCTTGACGCGGCCTGCGACGGCGCCGACCGGCAGCGAGACTTCGACGAGTGCCGACCCACCGGTGACCATGTCGGCCCGCGTCGAGAGGACTTTGACCGAAGTGCCGACCAGACGGGCGGGAGGGGGTGTGCCGTCGTCGTGGCCGCAGGACGCAAGTGCCGCGCAAACGGTGGCGACGACGGAGGTCACGACGACGCGAGCGAACAACTTTCGCGATGAAATCATTGAAACGTCTCCTGTGAACGACGGCTGCGGCTGGTACGTGGCAGCTCGTCGAAGTCCTCTGGGGGGACAGGCCGCTAAGGTGCGACGGCGCGGGTCGAAAAAGAATATGCGTTAACCCGGATTGCCATGCTTCGGGCGGTCGGGTATCGGCCCGGGCGAGGGGCGCGACGATGCGTGGCTCTGCGTTCGATCATCGGGCCGTCCGGGGCGAGCCCATCGGCCGGCCGTCGCGACCGGTCGGCGCCTTCGGCGTCGTCCACGCGATACGCGCATCGCCGCGGCTTGCAATTGCTTCGACGACAGGCATGGTCGCGGTCGTCAACTCGAGGAGCACGCATGGGCGGCCTCGGCATCGGCATGGAAGCGGGGCCCGGAACCTGGATCCGGCGAACGTCGCGGCTCGTCGCGGTCGCGGACCGCGCGCTGCTGCTGCTATCGGGTGTACGGCTACAACAGCTTCCAGAGCAACGACGAGGCGGTCAAGGCGGCGTGGAGCGAAGTCGTCAACCAGTACCGGCGGCGGGCCGACCGGGTGCCCAACCTCGTCGACACGGTGAAGGGCTATGCGGTGCAGGAGAAGGACGTGCTGATCGGCGCCACCGAGGCGCCGGCTGCGGCCGGTTCAAGGACAACTTGTTTTAAAAGGCCGATCAAGCGCCCCGAGCGCATCATCGACTACGGTCCGCATCTTGCGCAGCGAAAGATCGGCCGGGACAATGTTGTTCAGCGTCGCCATCGTGAACAACGCTTCCTGCGTCCCGCCGATCCGCGCATCGTCCGCCCCATCAAGACCATCATGATGAGACGGCACCCGCGCACAGCCTGTTTCCCGCAGCCGAAATCAACGGCCTGCTAGAACTTGTACGCGAGCTTGACGCCATACGTCCGCGGCGCGCCGGGGAAGGCGACGGTTCCGTAAAAGCCCCGGTTGCTCAGCAGCAGTTGGTTGTAATCCTTGTTGAACAGGTTGCGCACGTATGCCGAAATCGTCACGTTCTTCGCCACGAGCGGGTCCAGTGAGACGAACCCGTTGACCAAGCTGTAGGCGGGTTGCGTCTGCAGCGGCGTGTCGAACGGGACGAAGTAGATTTTCGACGAGTAGCTGTAGTCGACACGCCCCGAGAACAAGCCCAGCGGGGTCGGCTGCGCATAGGCGGCGCCGACCGTCACCGTTGCCTTCGGTGCGCGAGGCAAGGTATAGCCGGACAGATTGATCAGCCCGAGCGTCGGCCGTTCGGAATCCACCGAACTGTAGCGGTCGTACTTGGCGCTCAGCAACGATAGGCCGGCGTTCAACGTGATCGACTTCGTGACGGCGGCCTGCGACTCGAGCTCCAAGCCTTTTATGTGTGCGGAAGCGGCATTGGTGATGGTCGATGGCGCACCCGGTACGCCGACGATCACCTGGAGGTCCGAATAGTTCATATAGAAAACCGACGCGTTCAAGCGCAAGCGACGGTCGGCGAACTCGCTCTTCACACCGGCCTCGTAGGACCACACTTTCTCCGGCAAGAACGGCGGGTTGGTGGTCGACGTCGCATTGAAGCCGCCGCTCTTGAAGCCGCGGGTCGCCGATGCGTAGATCATCGTGTCCTTATCGAGCGCGTAGTCGGCGCCGAATTTCGGCGTCAGCGCGGTATAGGACGACGAACCCGAGAAGGTCGACGTGGCGACGGTGCGGCTCGACACGTCGACCGACCGCGACTCGTCGCTGTAGCGCAGGCCCACGGTGAGCTTCAGCGGCTCGATCGGGCGATAGCTCGCTTGGCCGAAGGCGGCGTAAGCATCGGTTTTCGCGGCGCCGCGGATGACGAGCACGCTGTTCGACGTATAGAACGTGTAGTTGTTGGCATTGGTCGCGTCCTCGTGCAGGTAGTACAGGCCGGCGATCCACGCGAGGCGATCGGTGTCGGCCGACGCGAGCCGCAGTTCCTGCGTGAACGTCTTCGACGTCTCGCTCTGTGGCTCATTGTCGGCGTAACTGAAGCGCGTGAAGTCGAGGTCGAGGTTCGATGTGTAGCGGCTGTCGCGATATGCGCTTATCGACGTCGCCACCAGGGAGCCGATGTCCTTGTCAACGGTTGCGGAGAATCCCTTCACGTCCACGCGGGTGCCGACCGCGGCATTCACGTCGGAGACGAACGGCGACGAGACGACCGGCGTGCCGAAGGTCAGGGTCGCCGGTCCCGGTGCCGTCACGTAGGCGACCGTGCCACGAGTATCGCGCTCGTGGAACGCGTCGGCGATCAAGCGGATGCGGAGGTCTTCGGCCGGCAGGATGTCGATCGTCGCGCGGCCCTGCTGGAAGTCGAGGTCGTCGAGGCGGCTTCGGGTGACCGCGTTGTAAAAGTAACCTTCGCGATCTTCGGCGCCGACCGCCAGCCGCACCAGGACACGATCCTTGACCAAGGGTCCGCTCAGCACGAACTGACCGGTCACGTCGCCGTAGTTGCCGACACCGGTCTCGATGCCGCCGGTCCATTCGTTGGTGGGCGCCTTCGACTGGATGTTGATGACGCCTCCGGTCGCGTTCCTTCCGTAGAGCGTTCCCTGCGGACCCTTGAGCACTTCGACGCGTTCAACGTCGAGGAAGTTCTGTACCGAACCGACCGGCCGCGCGATGTACACGCCGTCGACCATCGTCGCCACGTCCGGGTCCGAGCCGATGTTGAGTTGGTTGCTGCCAATGCCACGGATGAACGGCTGGCCAAAAACCACGTTCGTCGAGAACTGCAGCCCCGGTGTGAACTGCATCAGATCAGTCGTCGTGCGGATGCCGCGCGCGTTGAGGCCGGAGCCAGTAAAACTCGTGATCGCGACCGGCACGTCCTGATTGTTCTCTTCGCGCTTCTGCGCCGAGACGACCACCGCCTCGAGGACGGTGGCACCGCTGGCCGACGGAGCATCCGTCGCTGGAGGCGCCGTGGTCTGAGCGGCCGCCGTCTCCACCATGAGCGTAGCGACCGCCAGGCCCGACATTAGAGAAACGGCACGCAAGCGGCTCCTTCGATCGTTCATCGTGGCTCCCAGTAGCCCGCGCGCCCGATCGCCGCGGATTTCTCATCTTATTAAACCTGTTTGATATGTCAATCACATTCTGTTAGTTTAGGTGGTTTCTGTCGTTCGCCGCCACAACGCAGAACGCCGACCGAATCGATTAACCAGGAGCCGTCGGTGCCGACCTTCGCGCTACGACCCGACGAGCTGCACGACCCGCTCGACTTTCTCCATCCCCCGATTGAGCCTTCCTCCGCAGGTCTTCTCGACGTCGGCGACGGGCATCGCATCTGGTGGGAAACGAGCGGCAGCGACGACGGCGTACCGGTTCTGTTCCTGCACGGCGGGCCGGGCGCACCGCCGAAAGCGGCAAGCCGTCGCGCGTTCGATCCGGCCTTCTACAGGCTCGTGGTTCTGCATCAGCGCGGCTGCGGTCGCTCCACGCCGCTCGCCGAGACGCATGCGAACTCGACCCCGCACCTGATCGCGGATCTCGAGGCGCTGCGAACACACCTCGGGATCGATCGTTGGCTGATTACCGGCGGCAGTTGGGGAAGCTGCCTTGCGATCGCGTACGGCGAGACCCATCCCGAACGTTGTCTCGGCTTCCGGCTGCGTGGCGTGTTCCTCGCGCGGGACAGCGAGGTCGACTGGTGGTGGAACGGCACGCGCATGATCTATCCCGACGCGTACGACGAGCTGATAGCGATCCTCACGCCTGGCGAACGCGCCAATCCGCGGGCCGCCTTTCACGCACGATTGATGGACGATCGGCCCGCCATCCACATCGCGGCTGCGCAGGCGTTCGCCCGTTTTTCGGGCAGCACCGTTCATCTGCATCACAACGCTCGCAAGGTGAGCGAGGCAATGGAGCCGCCGAGCGCACTGCCGCTGGCACGTCTCTTCCTGCATTACCTGCATCACCGATTCTTCTTGCGGCCGAATCAGCTGCTCGACGACCTCCATCGCATCGCCCATCTTCCATGCCGCATCGTTAGCGGCCGCTTCGACGTGACGACGCCCGTCGAGACCGCATGGACGCTGCACAAGGCGTGGCCGGGATCAACGATCGACGTGCTGCCCGACGGTTCACACGACGAGCTCGATCCGGCGGTCGCCCGTGCGCTACTCGCAGCGCACGAGAACCTGAAGCAACACGTTCGATGACGGCCTGCCGGCCCGCCGCGCCAGATGGTGGGCAGGCTCGTCAGCCGCGCGCGCTCTATGTGCTTGCGCTGACGGAGGCGTGGGAGCGATTCTCGTACTACGGGATGCGCGCGCTGCTCATTCTCTACATGACCGAGCACATCCTGGGACCCGGGTCGACCGGCTCCGCAGTCGGGCTTCACACGTTGCGCACGGCGCTTGCCGCGGTGTTCGGCCGCGCCAGCGACCAAGGACTGTCGTCGCAGATCTATGGGCTCTACACCGGCCTCGCGTACTTGATGCCCGTTGCGGGCGGCGTCCTCGCCGATCGCTGGCTAGGCCAGCGACGCTCGGTTGTCATCGGCGGCTCGTTGATGGCGGCGGGACAGTTCGTTCTGATGAACGACACCGCGTTCCTCGGCGGCCTGGCGCTGCTGGTGCTCGGCAACGGGCTCTTCAAGCCGAACATCGTGTCGCAGGTCGGTGGCCTGTACGGACCCGGCGATCCGCGACGCGATCGTGCCTATTCGATCTTCTACGTCGGCATCAACGTCGGCGCCCTGATCGCGCCTCTCGTCTGCGGTCTGATCGCACAACGCTACGGCTGGCCCGCTGCGTTCGCGACCGGCGGCGTCGGCATGGTGATCGGCGTCGTGATCTCCGTCGTCGGGGGCCGCCGGGTCCCCGTGTCGGCATTGATCCGCAAGGAGGCCCGCGCGATGAGTGCGAGCGACGCCGGATCTGCCGAGTCCCGCAAGCGCTTGGGGCTGCTGGTGATGCTCGGCGTGCTGCTCGCCGCCTTCTTCGCCGTATTCGAGCAGCTCGGCAACGCGTTCAGCCTCTTCGTCCGCGACTACGTCGATAACACGATCAGAGGCCGGCCGATTCCCGTGCCGTGGTTCCAGTCGGCGAATCCGCTGTTGATGATCGCGTGCACGCCGCTGCTTGTGACGGCGTGGGAGCGTCAGGCCCGGCGCGGCGTCGAACGATCGACACTGTCGAAATTCTCGCTGGGCTTCGCGTGGACGGCGACCGCATTCCTTTGGCTCGCGGTAGCGGCTGCCGGGTGCGCAGGCGGCAAGGTCCCGTGGGTCGCGGTCCTGCCATTTCTTCTGTTGCTGACGTGGGGCGAGCTGCACATCGCGCCGACCAGCCTGTCGCTATTTTCACGCGTCGCGCCGGCATCGATGATTTCAACGATGATGGGCGTTTACTTTCTCGCAGGATTCGCCGGCAATCTGGCGGCTGGTCTGCTAGGCACGATGTGGAGCACGTCCGACCCCGCGCACTACTGGTCCGGCATTGCGCTGGTTGCCCTCATCGGAAGCGTTGCGAGCGCGGCATCGATCAGGCCGGTCAACCGCTTCCTAGCGCGAAGAGACATCGCCACATGACGATTGCCGGATGACGCCATTGCATGGAGGGTGCGACATGACATCGCCGGGACAACCGCGCCGGGGCATCAGCCGACGACGATTGCTTTCGCTGCTTGGGATGGCCTGGGTTTCGCCGGCTCATGCGGGGCCCCGCCTGTTCAGCACGGTCGAGTCCGCGTCCGGCACGTTCACGTTCGAACTGTTTCCTGGCCGGGCGCCAATCACGGTCGCGAACTACCTGCGCTACGTCGATCTGGGGCTGTTCGCATCCGCATCGATCTATCGCATCGTCGGGCCCGTCAATCAGCGAACGAATCCGAACCCGATCAGCGTTTTGCAATGGGGACGTCACGATGCGCCAGGCGCGCCGACACCGCTGCCGCCGATCGCCCACGAACCCACGTCGCTGACCGGGCTGCATCACACCGACGGCACCGTCTCGATGGCGCGCCTCGCGCCGGGGACCGCGACCTCCGAGATATTCGTTTGCGTCGGCGATCAACCGGCGCTCGACGAGGGCGGTGGGCGCAATCCCGATGGGCGAGGCTTCGCCGCGTTCGGCCGCATCACGTCCGGCCACGACGTGATCGCCCGGATCGCGGCCATGGCCGAGGAACGCGAATTCATCGAGCCGCCGATTCCGATCGTGCGGGTCAGCCGTACGTCCTGATCGTAATTTCAACCGAAGATCGGGGGCGTACCGACCCACAGGAAGTGCACTTCGCGCTTGCCGTTGTTGAACATCGTGTACGGTTTGCGCTGGTCGAAATGCGCGCTGTCGCCGGTCCTCAGTTCGAATGTCTCGGTGCCGATCGTGATCGTCGCCGACCCCTGTAGCACGTAGTAGAAGCCCTCGCCGTCGCGTGTCACCGTAGGCAGCACAAGGTTCGGTGGCACGACGATCAGCAGGGCCTCCATCACATGCTCCGGCAGGTTACCGGTCAGGCGGTGATAGGTCAGCGGCGAGTCGATGTCGATGACGTGCGGCGCCGCGGCGCGATGGATGATGTGCCCTTGGTCGGGCGTCGCGATGAAGTAGTTGACGTCCACCCCCATCGCCTTCGCTAGATGGACGAGCGACACGATGGATGGCGTCGTGAGGCCGCGCTCCGCTTGCGACAGGAAGGCCGGCGACAGACCGGACGCGGTCGCGAGTTGTCGCAACGTCATCTGCAGCTGGCGTCGCTTGGAACGGATCGCGAACGCGATGGCCCGGCTAGACGGGTGGTCCTGCGCGGCCGAGCTGCTTGCTTTTCTCCCCACGTCATCTCCTTCCGTCTGTCGCGTGCGCTTCGCCGGCTGTCGCACGACATTTTATCGAACGCGGGAGATGGGTTGCCGGCTCTGCCGTCGCCGCGACGTCGAGAGCTCTTCGGCTATGCGGTCTTAGAGCGACGACGGGGTACACCGTGGGTCTTCTCGGTCACCATGACGAACACAGGCGGCGGGGCGGCGGCATCGGAACCATCGAAGCGGTACGACGCCCGGCGGACGTTGTGGATGCCTGGACGCATTTTGCCGGCGGCCACCCGCAGATCCTTTGCCAGCGATGCCAGGTTCCGCTCGAGGCGGTCGCTCTTCGCCTTCGCGGCCGGCTCTCGGCCCGCAGTGCGGCGGCGTCGGCCTCGGCGAGATTCGCGCGCGCTGCACGCTCGACCGAACGATCATGGCGACACACGAGGTGGACGACGAGCCACAGGCGCTCGCAAGGTGTACGGGGCTCATCCTCGCCCCCGCGCAGCAACCGGTCGAGCATGGCCGCCGTCAGCGTCTGGTCGTCGGCGAATCAAGCCGCCCACTGGGTGAACGGCAGGTTGCTCGTCAAGACCATGCTGCCGCGCTCGTAGCGTTTGGCCACGACGTTGAAGAACAGGTTGGCTTCGTCCCGGCCGAACGGCAGGTAGCCGATCTCGTCGACGACCAGCAGCTTCGGTCCGAGGATGGTGGGCGTGGTGGGGACCTGACGCCGCGACACCGTAGCCGGCCCATCCTGCCGACGATCACCGCAACGTGTATTCGCTCGTCTGCATCACCATCGGACAAAAATCGATGTGGGTGAGTTCATTGGTCCGCCATAGAGCATCGCGTACCGTATGAATTAACTGACCCACCGGCGGAGACGAAGGGCAACGAACCCCCTTTGTTTTTAAGCTTATCGGAGGAGGTTTCACATTTCGTACCCCCAAAAATACCCCTAACCTTTGTTGTCTTAGCCTATTCCCCGAACACCCGTTGGCGACGACCGTTGCGGTCAGGCGTAGGCTACGATCCTCTCTGCCCAAGTTGTCGTGTAGCAGGGCTTGCGCCGGGCCTGCTTCTTCGACCAGCGCTTCCATCGGGCTGATGAACGTCATCACGGAAGCGCGACAAGGGCAGACGTCGTGACTACACTGCATGCCGGCTCTGGCGAAGGAGACCTTGCACTTGGTAGCTGGAGTGATGAAGTTGGGCGTAAGCTCGAGGAGCAACTTACGGAGATCGTGACGGCGTTGCTGCGTTGCTGCGTCGCGCGGATTTGTCGCTACGAGCAGCACATCAACGGATAGCTCCGAACTTCACGGCCTTGCGACCGCCCGTGCCGGCCCGCTGTGATCCGCTCAGCGGATCAACTTCTTCCCGAAGTCTCCGACGCCGCCGAGAACAAGGAGACCCTGAGGTTCTCGTGCGACACACGCAAGCTTTATTTCCCAGGTAGTGGCGCCGCAATAGGCGGTTTCTCCGAGACCTCAAAACCGAGTACGTCGCCGGCCAAGCGCACGAATCCGATCCGTGATCCGTACAAAAGTAGCGCGAGCAACGCAACAACCGCTGCGGCGGCGAGGTTGCCCAACAGATTTTCCCATACCGCACGCAACAACGATCTATTCCGGCGAAGTTCTTCATTAAAGTTATCGTTCAGGCGAGTTTTTTCTAGGTCCATTTGCTCATCGAGAACTGCGTCAGCGAAAGCCTGGAGAGCGACCTCAGCCTCGGTGCGGTACGCCGCTACTCTTGCTGGGAGGTTCGCGCTTTGCACAAATACGTCCAGCTCCTGAGAAGTCACTGCGCGCTGATTCTTAGCCGTAAAGGCTTCGTAGAAGTTACGCTTATCCCGCTTGTAAAGCGCATAGGCAACATGGCCAATCATGTCGTTATCGTCCCGTACCAATGCACGATAGAGAGGATTCTCGAAGCCTCGTAGCGCGGTGAGACCTCGTGCTTCTTCTACTTTCGCGCCGTCAGTCATTTTTTCTTGGCAGAGGGCCGAAGCGATTTCGACGCAGCTTCTCGAACCTTTTGAATCTCGCTACTCGGTCTCGTGAGGCCGGGCGAGAACTTCCCGGACGAACTGTCGCGTCGTACAGATGCCCAAGACGACTCGCCTTTCTGAACAATGCGCTGGTTGGCTCTGCGCACTGTGTCCAAGCTAACGGAAGTCTTTTTTGTGGTCATTACGTAGGATAACTGCTTCTTGGTGCCGTCAACCTTGCAGTCGCCTGCCACGCAACGCAAGCAGTATGCGGCGACCTCAGCTCTGACTACTGCAATCTCCTCCCAGACCGTCGTGTTATACGAAGGACTGCGAACGTAGGATCTGCTGCCGCGGCGCGGACACATCGTCGAGTCAATGGTGCGTATGCTGTTCAACACCATCGACGTCGCCGGGCAGCTGCGGCACTATCGCGTGGTCCGCGACGGCGACACGTTCCGTCGGGTTGCGTTCCTCGTCCGACCCGAAGAACTCCGCGATCGATCAGGGAACGGCGCCGGACTTCATCGATATTTTTGTATATCGATGAGTCCGTCGTAATTCCGCGTCGCTGAGGCGCGTACGTGAGGGTCGGCTTCGTAGTCGCGCTTGGGCCGACCGTGCCAACCGCGAGAGCAGCTCTTGATGGGAAAGTCGAAGCCCCGATCGCCGAAAGCGCAGGTTCAAGCCCAGGCTCCGACGCCTCGTCCCGAGGCCGAGGTGTTTGCGGACTTGGCCGACCTATGTGCGCAGCCGGGGTACGTACATGTAGTCGCGCATCTTTGCTTTCGCGACAACACGGTGCTGTACGCCAGCAAGCTCAAAGCGGACGACATGCAGGCGATGTTTTCGCCGTCGCGCCTTAACCGCCCAGAGATGACCACCCTGATCGGTCTGATGGTGAAGGGGCCGATCGACTGGACACTCCAGCCGCCGGCGGTCGCTCAGCGCCTGATCGATCGGTCTGATGCGTTGATGGCAGAGCTTCACGATTGCTTGAACATGGAGGCGATGGAACTGCTCATTGCCGAGGCGAAAAGCGGCGGCGCAGCGAATCCTTTCGCTACTGGAAAAGGGCTTCGCGAACCGATCTTCTATTGTGCCGAGTCGGCCTACATTTTTCAGTTCCTCGATTACGCCGTTCGGAAATACGCCCCGGACAACGGCTGGTTGGCAGAGCATCGCGGCTTCACCATCGAGCAGGCGCGCGCGGTCGTCGATGCAGTCGAGCAAGTCCAATCCGATCGGATGGCGGCGCTCAGGTCGACGATGCCTCGTTCGCACCCGGATACGTGGACGCTGTTGCCCGCCTTTTGTGTATCGGTTGAAGAGGTTTCAAAGAAGGCCGCGATGCCGGCGGATTTAGTTGCGACGACCCTCGCGGCGTTCACGCTCGCTGATGAAAATCGGAACGCCGGCTTCGCCTCCATATCGGACTTCAATGCGTTGAGTGCAACGCCGCTCATTCGCACGCCTGACGGGGAATTCTTATCGCTTCAAAATTATGCGATCGCCGAAGCGTTGTACGACACCCCGTTCTACTGGATGGTTCAGGACAAGCAGTATTCCTCGACCCTGTCCGAGCACCGCGGCGCCTTCACAGAAGACCTCGTAGCCGAGAAGCTGAGTTCGGTTTTTGGACGCGACCGGGTTTTCAGGAACGTGGACTTGTATGTGTCGCGTGAAAAAATCGGCGAAATCGATGTTCTCGTTGTCTGGGGCGATCGTGCAATCGTTGTTCAAGCAAAATCGAAACGCCTCACGGTCGCTGCTCGGAAAGGAAACGACCTCCAGATTCACGATGATTTCGGAAAAGCCGTCCAAGCGGCGTATGACCAAGCTACGCGGTGCGCAGGGCACCTCGGGAAGAGCGGCGTCAGAGCGGAGCAGGCCGGTGTCTATCTCGACCTACCATCTGGGGTCAAACACATCTACGCCCTATGTGTCGTCAGCGACCATTACCCGGCTCTGTCCTTCCAGGTAAAGCAATTTCTCAGGACCCGTGTTGTTGAACGTCTAAATCCTCCCTTAATCACCGACGTCTTCACTGTCGAAGTGTTGACCGAGTTCCTTCGATCACCCCTTCATTTCTTGAGTTACATCGATCGCCGCGCCCAGTACGACGAACAGCTTCTCGCCGCGCACGAGCTGACGACGTTGGCGTACCACCTCAAAAAGAACCTATGGGTCGAACCCGAAGTGGGCATATTCGCTCTTCAAGATGACCTGACAGCCGACCTGGATGTTGCAATGGCTGTGCGGCGTTTCGGGATTGAAGGCGAAGCGACGCCGCCAGGCATCCTGACAAATCTGCAAGGGACGATCGTCGGTCGAATGGTGGATGAAATCTGCGCGCGGAATGAACCCGCCGCGATTGACCTCGGTTTTCATCTACTTTCACTCAGTGGC
The DNA here is from genome assembly GCA_964657795.1 of Beijerinckiaceae bacterium. Lineage (GTDB taxonomy): Bacteria > Pseudomonadota > Gammaproteobacteria > Burkholderiales > Burkholderiaceae_D > CAHJXF01. The sequence goes on along the minus strand of CAZZWS010000031.1, from coordinate 11,512 downwards.
CCCGCTGCCGCTGACCTGAGCCGAACCATCGCCACAGTCGCCGCTCAAGCACGCGGAGATGGGAAGGGGCATGACGTCACCTGGGGCTTCGGTGACAGAGGTATTGGCATCACGGTTGACGTCAACTCGTATCCCGATCGCGTCGCTGAACCGAGACTCCTTGCTTATTGCGAGTCGCGAAAATACGCGAACCGGGCTGCCTCTTGGTTGGGCGTTTGCCTCAACCCCGCTGACACCGGCATCCGTTTCGCGTTTTCGCTCACTGAACCGTGGATACAAAACGAGGATATGGATCGCGCTACAGCTGGAATGAAAATGCCTATCCCCCTCGAGCCTGGAGAAGCTACGCTCGTCGCGAGACGGAATGCGCCAAGCAAGGCCGGTCGTAACGACCCATGTCCGTGCGGCAGCGGACTCAAATTTAAACGCTGTTGCCTAAGCTAGCTGACAATAATCCGATGTGCGGGCGCTTCACGATCGGGGAGAGATGGTAGGAATACTGCAAGCTCGCCTCGTTCGACTGGAATGTCCCCGTTCCCGACGGAGAACCCGTTCAAGGTCTCAAGCGAAGAGATGCGGCCCACCGATCACGTGATCCAAGAAGCGCACTATTGGTCGAATGCCGAAGGATATGTCGCCGCCAAGAATGATCGCGAATGCGCAGAGCACGCATTAAAATAGGCGACTTTGTTTCTTCTGCGCGACTCTCAAATCTCTCATCAAGAGCCATTTGATAAACGAACAGTTTTTGCGAAACATCGTGCACAAGATCATCGTCGAATGAAGTGTCATACGGTTCATGTGCGAAGTGGTTTCGGATTTTGCGCACAGCGTCAAGGTCAATATATGTAGTGCGATCGATTAGACCAAATGCGTAGGCGACAGAAACCATACTCGCAAAGCTCGAAAGCGGGCCCATTGGTCTAAACAATTCGTCTAAAACGTCGAGGCGATCTGCGACGCTGAATCGAATATAAGCCAAAAGAGCGTGTTCGAGATAACTCCCAGCAACGATAGCGGCGCCCCTGTCAGACTCGCCGAACCAGCGGCTCCAAGCGATGTCCCATTCTTCTTCGGTCTGCCGAAGTACCTTAGAACGCTTCTTTGCACCCTTCACTTTTCCCTCGTCACCGTTGGAAGACATGTTGCGCGGCTTGCGGCTCTTTCCACTTGCCTCGAACTCAGGCCCACGCCTCACCCAACGCCTTCGCCTGTCGCAGCACCAGCTCCACTGCACCATCCTGCTGATCCGGCGGATACTTGTACTTCCGCAAGATGCGCCTGACCATCAGCCGCAGCTTCGCCTGCACGCTCTCGCGCGCCGACCAGTCCACCGTCAGGTTTGCGCGCAGGTTCTCCGTCAACTCGTGCGCGATCTTCTTGAGCGTCTCGTCGGTCAGGTCGCGCACCGCCGACCCGTTCTCGACAAGTGCATCGTAGAACCGCGTCTCGTCCTCCGACAGCCCGAGCTGCTCGCCGCGCGACGCCGCTTCTCGGAACTTCTTCGCCATCTCGACTAGTTCTTCCATCACCTGCGCCGCCTCGATCGAGCGGTTCTGATACCGCTTGACTACGTCGGTGAGCATGTCCGAGAACTTCTTGTTCTGGACGACGTTGCTGGCGAAGCGCGACTTGATCTCGCCTTCGAGCAGTCGTTCGAGCAGCTCGACGGCCAAGTTCTTCTCCGGAAGGCTGCGGACCTCCGCTAGGAACGCGTCGTCCATGATCCCGATGTTCGGCCTGTCGAGGCCGACGGCGGCGAAGATGTCGACGACGTCCTCGGATACGACGGCCTGACCGATGATCTGGCGGATCGCCAGCTCGCGCTCTTCGTCGGTCCTGCGTTTGGCGCTGATCTCGCGCTTCGTCAGCAGAACCTTCACGCCCTGCATGAAAGCGACTTCCTCGCGGACGGCCTTCGCTTCGTCGAGCGTGCAGCACAACGTGAACGCCTTGCTCATCGCGAGCGCCGTGTCCGCGAATCGCTGCTTGCCGTCCTTGATGCCGAGCACATAGTTGGCGGCGCCTGCCAGCGTGCGGTGCCCCCCGGTCAGGAAGCCGGTGTAGTCGTAGCCATGTCCGTTCGTGCCCCCGAGCATCCCGCGTAGCGCGTCGAGCTTCTCCATCAACACGCTGTACGCCTCGCGCATGTCGACCGTCGGCCGGCCGCGGCCCTCGCTGGCCGTGTACTCCTTCATCGCGGACTTCAACTCGTTTGCGATGCCGATGTAGTCGACGACCAAGCCGCCTTCCTTGCCGGCGAACACGCGGTTCACGCGTGCGATCGCCTGCATCAGGTTGTGCCCCTTCATCGGCTTGTCGAGGTAGAGCGTGTGGACGCACGGCGCGTCGAAGCCGGTCAGCCACATGTCGCGGACGATCACAATGCGCAGCGGATCGGCGGGCTTCTTGAACCGCTTCTCCAAATCCTTTTTCACTGCGCCGCTGTAGATGTGGGGCCGCAGCAGCGCCTTGTCACTCGCCGAGCCCGTAATCACGATCTTGATCGTGCCCAGCGCCGGATCGGGGTCGTGCCAGTCGGGCCGCAGCGCGACGATCGCGTCGTACAGGTGGACGCAGATGTCGCGGCTCATGCCGACGACCATCGCCTTGCCTGGCTGTGCCTTGTCGCGTTCCTCGAAGTGGGCAACCAGGTCGGCTGCAACGCTCGCGATGCGCGGCTCTGCGCCGACGACCCGCTCGAGCGCCGCCCAACGGCTCTTGAGCTTTGCCTGCTGGCCCTCTTCTTCGTCTTCGGCGAGCTCGTCGACCTCGTCGTCGATCGTCGCCAGTTCGTCTGCCTTGAGCCCGAGCTTGGCCAGTCGCGACTCGTAGTAGATGGCAACGGTGGCGCCGTCCTCCCGTGCCTGCTGCATGTCGTAGACGCTGATGTAGTCGCCGAACACCGCACGCGTGTCGCGGTCCTCGCCAGACACCGGCGTGCCGGTGAAGGCGACGAACGTCGCGTTCGGCAGCGCGTCGCGGAGGTGCTGGGCGTAGCCGACCTGGTAGCGATCCAGGCTCCCCGGACCGACGTCCTCCGCCCGATGCGCAACGGCTTCGCCTGAGCCGGTCGTGAGGTCCGTCCTCCGGGGTTTGAAGGTCTTGAGCTTCGCCTCGAAGCCGTACTGTGTACGGTGGGCCTCATCGGCGATGACAACGATGTTTGAGCGATCCGACAGCAGCGGGTACTGATCTTCGTCAGCTCCCGGCATGAACTTCTGGATCGTGGCGAACACGATGCCGCCCGACGGCCGGTTGCCAAGCAGGGTCCGCAACTGCTGACGCGTCGTCGCCTGCACCGGCTGCTCGCGCAGCAGGTCCTGCGCGAGCGAGAACACGCCGAAGAGCTGGCCGTCGAGGTCGTTCCGGTCGGTGATGACGACGATCGTCGGGTTCTGCAACGCAGGTTCTTGTATCGCCCGCGCCGCGAAGCACGTCATCGTGATGCTCTTGCCGCTGCCCTGCGTGTGCCAGATCACGCCGCCGCGATGGGAGCCTCCGGGTTGCGCGGCGACCGCGACCTGCGAGATCGCGGCCAACACCGCGTGGAACTGGTGATAGCCGGCGATCTTCTTGACCAGCGTGCCATCGTCCTCGAACAGCACGAACGAGCGGAGGTAGTCCAGCAGGTAGCGTGGCGCCAAGAGGCCGCGCACGAGCGTCTCCAACGCGTTGAACTGGCCGAGCGGGTCGAGCGTCGCGCCGTCGATCGTGCGCCACGCCATGTAGCGTTCGGCGTTCGACGACATCGCACCGAAGAGCGCCTCCGACCCGTCCGAGATCACCACGATCTCGTTGTACTCGAAGACGTCGGGGATTTGCGCCGTGTACGTCTGGACTTGCCGGAACGCCTCCCAAATGTCGGCTTGTTCGTCGGCTGGGTTCTTGAGTTCGATCAGCGCGAGCGGCAAGCCGTTGACGAACAACACGATGTCGGGCCGGCGCGTATGGCGTGGTCCGGTGATCGAGAACTGGTTGACGGCGAGCCACGCGTTGCGCGTCGGGTTGGTCCAGTCGACAAGCCGGACGAAGTCACCACGCGTCTCGCCTTCCCGTTGATAAGCGACCGGAACACCTGTGACGAGCAGCCGGTGGAACTGCCGGTTGGCCGCGAGCAGGATTGGCGTGCGCAGATCGACGATCTGCTGGACCGCGTCGTCGCGGGCAGCCTGGGGAATCGTCGGATTGAGCGATGCGACCGCCGCGCGCAGCCGCTCAAGCAGCAGGACCTGCCGATAGTCGCGACGCTCGGGCGTGGTGCCGTCTGGGGCGAGGTCGGGACCGTAGCGATGCTGCCAGCCGACGTCTTCAAGCCAGGCCAGGCATTCCCGTTCGAGTTGGTCTTCGGTCATGGCATCCGGTCCATCGTGCTCAATCGTTCGAAATCAACCTCTCAAGAGGTCGACGTAGGCTCGATAGCTGAACCGCCGGTTCTTCTTCTGTCCGGTCAGTTCGGTCACGACGTCGAGTTCTTCCAACAACTTGACCGCCGCCGTGGCCGTCGGAACGCTGGTGTCGAGCTTCTCGCGGACCTGCTCGATCGTGAAGCGCGGCATCATCGGCAGCGACTCGAACAGGCGCAGGCTCGTCGCGCCGGCGCGCGGCGCCGCGAGCAGACGGCGCCGGTCGGTGGCGATCAAGGTGGCGATGGCCACGATGCCGCGTTCCGCCTCTACGGCCGCCGATTCGACGCTTTCGAGGAAGAACGCGATCCAGCCCTCCCAGTCGCCTCGCGTGCGAACGGCCGAGAGCCGACGGTAATACTCGTCCTGGTGGCGCTTCAAGGTGCCGCTCAGGTACATCAACGGCTCGGGCAGCAGCTTCCAATCCTCCATTAACGCCGCGATCAGCAGCCGGCCGATGCGACCGTTGCCGTCCAGGAACGGATGGATGGTCTCGAACTGCGCGTGGATGAGCGCCACCCGAACCAGGGGCGGCAGCGTCGGCGCCTTGCGATGGACGAAGCGTTCGAGATCGGCGAGCAGCGTCGGCACGCGGTCGGGAGGCGGCGGCACGAAGACCGCGTTGCCCGGCCGCGTCCCGCCGATCCAGTTCTGCGAGCGACGCAGCTCACCAGGCTGCTTGCCGGCCCCGCGCGCGCCGTCGAGCAGCAGGCGGTGGGCATCGCACAGGAGTCGCGTGCTGATCGGCAGGCCGCACCGCTTGCGCAGGTTGTCGCGCACCAGCCGGAACGCGCGAAGATAGTTGGTGACCTCGACCACGTCGTCCGTGTTCGCGACCACGACACCCGCTTCCTGATCGAATAGATCGGTCAGCGTGGCCTGCGTCCCTTCGATCTGCGACGTGAGCAGCGCCTCCCGGCGAATGGCGCCGTAGAGGAGCCAGTCCACCGACGGCACCAGTCCCGAAACGCCCGACAGACGGGCCAGCGCGAGTTCGGCCGCGCGGTTGCTCGCAGCGAAGGCTTCGGGTGCGAGGACCGGGTCGGCCGGCGGCAGGCGACGCGGCACGAACGCCTGGACGGCTTCGCCCAGCGTGGTCGTCGTCGTGTAGGTGCCGGTGCTGCGCATCGTGGGAAAGCATTCTTTAACACGTTGCCACCATGTTAAAGCATTCTTTAATCTGCGCCACGGCTTTGAAAGGACGCTTGCGCAGCGTCACGTCTCGGCCAGCGCCGCTTCGGCTTCGGGGAGGCGGAGTTGGCCGGAGATCAGGCGGGGGAGGAGGGTGTCGCGGAGGGTGGCTAGGGTCCTTCCCGTTCGCTTGTTCGCAACGATACGCGCGTAAAGCGGGTCGGCGAAATCTTTAAACACGGCCATTACATGCTCACTCGGAAGGAGCGTGACGAATCGGTCAATGTCGCTTTTACCCAAATGAATGACAGTCGTCGCAGTCTCCGTCACCTCAATGTGTGAGAGCTGCGGTTCTACAATCAACCGAAGAAAGGCTGCCGCGATCCCTGGCTTTGGCGAGAATACACACACCCGTTGGTTCAGCCATGCTTCCTCGCCGCCCCAAAGGTAGGCTCGGAACTCACCATCCATACCAACTACGATCTCGCCAGGTTTGATGACATGCCCCTTGGGGTGAACTTCGAGTGTGTACACGCCCGGTGATTCATCTCGCAAATCGCGAATGCGAACAAGCGGTCGACCAACGCCTTCGCTGTTGAACTTGTTGGAGGCGAAGGGCGCTCCGTAAATGATCTGCGCAATATCGTTGATCGACCCCACTTTCCATCCTTTTGGAATCAGCCTTCGCTGTGACTCCTCGAAGCTGTCCGGAAACAAGGCGGCAGTAGATTCGTCCATGCCGGCTGGCGCAGCGCCTTGCTGCTTGGCGCGAACGGGATCGAAGTCGACGAACCATGACTTGAATAGCGCCCGCGCGATGGCTTCGAGGGTGGCGTTGGTTTCGTGCAGGAGAGCGATGCGGTCGTCGAGTAGTGCTAGAACAGTGGCGATTCCTGCTTGCGTATAGCGATCCGGAATCGCTACCAATGCTTCGTGGAGGTGGTTGCGGTTGATGCCGGGAACGGCTGCTTTATCTGAAAATGCGGAAAAATCGAACGTTCTTAAAAAGTAGCTTATGAAGCGCGGGTCGTTTCCTTTAAAGTCACGAACGTAAAGCGTCGTATTAAGTGGCCAGAAGTCGCATTCGATGAAGAATACTTGTCCGATGGTCCCGTATCGACCCGTGACTACACCGGCCCCTTGACCATGAAGTCCGAATGCCAATCGCTGATGCCAGCCGAAGAAACAAGCGGATGGGGACCAGATGAACGTCGGTGTTTCGGTAAGTCGTAACCATGTTTCAATTCGATAAAGTCACCGAGGCAACCGGTTTGCCATTCAGATATCATAACTTGGTGCGCCCAGTTTGCCGCGGATCGCTGTATCCAACTCCGCACCCTGCGCCATCTGCTCGCCCAGCTTCTCGGTCAACGCCTGCATCCGCGTGGCGAAGTCCTCGTCGTCGTCCTCGACCGCCTCGGCGCCCACGTACCGCCCCGGCGTCAGCACATGCCCGTGCTCCGCGATTTCGGTGAGCTTCACGCTGCGACAGTACCCGGCCACGTCGGCGTACTCGTTCGAAGAAGCCTCTCCACGCCAAGCCGCCACCGTCCCCGCGATGCGATCGATCACCTCGCTCGTCAGTTCGCATTGCACCCGACTGATCATCACCGCCAGCTTCCGCGCGTCGATGAACAGCACCTCGCCCCGCCGCGTACGCTTGTCTTTCGCGAGGAACCACAGGCACGCCGGAATCTGCGTGTTGAAGAACAACTGACCCGGCAGCGCGATCATCACCTCGACGACATCGGCCTCCACCATCGCGCGCCGGATCTCGCCTTCGCCGCTCTGGCTCGAACTCATCGACCCGTTGGCCAGCACGATGCCCGCGCGCCCACCCGACTTCAGGTGGTACAGCATGTGTTGCAGCCACGCGTAGTTGGCATTGCCGGCCGGCGGCGTGCCGTACACCCAGCGCGGGTCGCCAGTCAGACTCGCGTGCCACCAGTCGCTGACGTTGAACGGCGGGTTGGCGAGGATGAAGTCGGCCCTCAGGTCGGGAAATTGGTCGCGCACGAAACTGTCGGCGGGCTCGCGGCCGAGGTTGAAGTCGATGCCGCGGATCGCGAGATTCATGGCGGCGAGGCGCCAGGTCGTCGGGTTGGCTTCCTGCCCAAAGATCGCGACGTCGCCGATGCGGCCGCCGTGCGCTTCGATGAATTCCTCGCTCTGCACGAACATGCCGCCCGATCCGCAGCAGGGGTCGTAGACCTTGCCGTGATGCGGCGCGAGGACCGCCACGAGCGTCCTGACGATGCTGCGGGGCGTGTAGAACTGACCGCCGCGCTTGCCCTCAGCGCTGGCGAACACGCCCAGGAAGTATTCATAGACCTGGCCGAGCACGTCGCGAGCGGCGCCGGGGTCGTCGCCGAAGCCGATGGTCGAGATCAGGTCGACCAGCTCGCCGAGCTTGCCGTCCGGTAGCTGCGCGCGTGCGAACCGCTTGTCGAGGATGTTCTTGAGCTTCGGGTTGTGCGACTCGATCTCGGCGAGGGCGTCGTCGATGCGCTTGCCGATGTCGGGCTGCTTGGCGGCGGCGCGCAGAGCTTCCCATCGTGCCGGCGCGGGCACCCAGAAGACGTTGGCTTCACGGTAGTAGTCGCGGTCTTCGAGCTCGGCTGCGACGAGCGCCTCGTCGGCATCGGACAGGTGGTACTCGTCGGCCGGATCGGCGAAGCGGCGCGTCAGCTCAACCCGCTTGCTCTGGAACGCGTCGGATATGAACTTCAGGAAGATGAGGCCGAGCACCAGGTGCTTGTACTCGGCGGCGTCCATGTTGGCGCGCAGCTTGTCGGCGGCGGCCCAGAGGCGGGACTTGATGGCGGCGATGTCGGACGGCATGGTCAGCGGCTGGTTGTCGAAGCGCGAATAGCGCCGACGGTCAGTTTTTGACGATCGGCATTTCCTCCCAGACGGTGGTGTAGCGGGGAGTACGACGGTCTGCCTTGGTCGACCAGGGTCGCGCGGTTGGCGTCACGCTGCTCGACCCCAGTTGTACCGACCCCTTGCCGTAGCGGCCGTTGACCAAGTCCATCACGGTCATGAGCTTCGTTCGGTCGCGCGACGCGGAGTGCTGAGGCTCCTCGGCGGCCGTGAAAAGATCGAGTTCGCCCTGGCGGATCGTGTCGGCTGCAACTCGACCAGCATCACGCCGGCCTTCTCGTAGCGTTAGCCCTCGCGATAGATCGCCCGCAGGCCCATCAGCGCCGCTGCCGCTAGCAGTCGGGTGTCGCGGCTTTGGTCGCACAACGTGAATCAGGAAAAGATTATTCTTGGCGGAGACGAAGGGATTCGAACCCTTGATCCAGTTTTTGACCGGATGCTCCCTTAGCAGGGGAGTGCCTTCGACCTCTCGGCCACGTCTCCTTGCGCGCGACGGCCGCGGGAGCGGCGCAGCACAGCCGGCGAAGTGTACCGGCTACGCACGAAGGGGGTCAAACGAACGGACCGATCCTGTGAGCCGGAGCCACGCCGCTCCCGGTTACCGTCGGCAAGGCAAAGGCGCGTCGGCTGCACCGCCCGGTTTATCGAGACGGTCGCGCAAGCGCAGGAAAGGTCGCTCGACCAGCCAGTACAGCGCGCCGCCCATCGCCGCGACGGCCAGCAGCGCGATGATCAGTTTCGGGTAACCCGTCGCGCCGAACGACGGGATCGTGCCGACCAGAACGAGATGAAACGCGATCTTCTGAGTGAGGTAGACGCTGTAGGCGCCCTTGGCGAGCGAGGCCGCGCCCGGGATCGTCATTCGTCCGATCCACGAACCGCGTGTGCTGCCGGCGATCACGAGCAGGCCGGCACCGAGCGCGAGGAGCGGATAGCCGAATACCGCGCCGCGCAGCCCCGCGATCTGGTCACCGAACAGGACGATCGACAGGACGATCGAGGCCGCGCCCAGCAGCAGCACGCCATTCCCGCGAGGGGCCAGCGATCGCCACAGGGCGGGACGAAAGAGGCGGATCGACGCGGCCGCCGCGCCTGCGAGCAGGCCGTCGAGCCGGTTGTACGTCGGGTAATAGATCGCCGTCATGTACGCACGCGCGTCTGGCGCGGCGAACGGATCGAAGGGCCTCTCCGCGACCAACCACGACCAGAGCACGCCGCGCACGATCATGCCGAACGCGAGCAGGACGACGAACAGCCACGTGACCGTACGACCCGAAGGCTTCGTCGCGAACAGTGCGACGATCGCGGGGAAGACGAGATAGAACTGTTCCTCGACACAGAGCGACCAGACGTGCGAAAAGGTCTTCGCGGTGTGGAGGTCGACGAACAGGTTTTCCGTGAAGGTGGCGAACTGCCAGAGCGGCGGTAGCGCCGGGCGCTCGTTGGAGGCCGGGATCAGGAAGTAGATGGCGAGGACCGTCACGTAGGCCGGGAACGTGCGCAACGCCCGACGCACGAAGAAGCGCCGGAAGTCGGGTCGGCGTCCATCGGTCCACGGGCGCAGCAACTGGCTCGCGATCAGGAAGCCGCTCAGCCCGAAGAAAAGGTCGACGCCCATCCAGCCGAAGCCGGTCGTCCAGCGTCCGGGATCCGGTACGAGATCGAAGGTCATCGCGTGGTAGATCGTCACCCACCCGATCGCCACCGCGCGGATCAGGTCGAGACCGGGTGATCGGGCACTGCTCGACGGCGCTTCGGACATGGCGGGCACATCAGACAGCGGTCCGCTTCAGACCGCCTTCTCCAGCTCGAACGCCTTGTGCAACGCCCGCACGGCCAGCTCCATGTACTTGTCGTCGATGATCACCGAGATCTTGATCTCGGACGTCGAGATCATCTGGATGTTGATGCCTTCCTCCGACAGCGTCTGGAACATCAGGCTCGCGATGCCCACGTGCGAGCGCATGCCGATGCCGACCGCCGAGACCTTGCAGACCTTCTCCTCGCCGCGGATCTCGCGCGCGCCGATCTTGGCCTTGACCGACGCGTCGATGACCTCCATCGCTTGCACGTATTCGTTGCGATGAACCGTGAACGAGAAGTCGGTCGTGCCGCCGACGCTCTGGTTCTGGATGATCATGTCGACGTCGATGTTGGCGTCGGCGATGGGACCCAGGATCTGGAACGCGATGCCGGGCTTGTCGGGCACGCCGAGGATAGTAATCTTGGCCTCGTCGCGATTGAACGCGATGCCGGAGATGACCGCCTGTTCCATGTTCTCGTCTTCCTCGAAAGTGATCAGCGTGCCAGATCGCATCTCGTCGTCAAGCGCGATCATCGGGTCGGTCAGGCTCGACAGCACGCGCACCGGGACCTTGTACTTGCCGGCGAACTCGACCGAGCGGATCTGCAGGACCTTCGATCCGAGCGACGCCATCTCGAGCATCTCCTCGAACGACACGACCTTCAGACGTCGCGCCTCGGGAACGATCCGCGGATCGGTGGTGTAGACGCCGTCGACGTCGGTGTAGATCAGGCACTCGCTCGCGCCGAGCGCGGCAGCCACCGCGACCGCCGACGTGTCGGATCCCCCGCGACCGAGCGTCGTGATGTGGCCTTCGTCGTCGACCCCCTGGAAGCCCGTGATGCAGACCACCATGCCGGCGTCGAGGTCGCGGATCACGCGGTCCTTGTCGATGCCCTGGATGCGCGCCTTCGTGTACGCGCTGTCGGTGCGGATGGCGACCTGCCAGCCGGCATAGCTGCGCGCCTCGACGCCCTCTGCGGCGAGCGCGAGCGCGAGCAGGCCGACCGAGACCTGTTCACCGGTCGCCGCGATCATGTCGAGCTCGCGCGGGTCGGGGCGGTCGGTGATCTCCCGCGCGAGCCCGAGCAGGCGATTGGTCTCGCCCGACATGGCCGACGGCACGACGACGATCCGATGCCCCGCCGCATGCCACTTCGCGACGCGGCGCGCGACGTTGCGGATGCGCTCGGTCGAGCCCATGGAGGTGCCGCCGTACTTGTGGACGATCAGTGCCATACATCCGTGATATGGAGAGCCGCACGCGAGCGTCGTCGGTTCGAGTCGC
>CAZZWS010000030.1:0-25386 GCA_964657795.1 Beijerinckiaceae bacterium | reverse complement strand
CATTCGTGCTTCGCTGCGCACCGGGCGACCGCGGAATCAATGCATCGGCCCGTCGTTCCGATCGTGGGCGCTGCTGGCGCCGTGACAGCGACTCCAGCAGTCTCGCTCGCGACACCGTAGGCGATGAACACCTTTCTCGATCGGGCGCACACGCTGCTCCCGCAATTGCTCGAGCCCTTCCTGTCGCCTTGCCCATCATCATCGCGGCGTCCATGGCTTTGGTCACCCGGGTGCGAGCGAAGCGCGAACGACTATCCCGGTGACGCCAGCACCGTCGGCAGCATCTGTCTCGCAGCACGCAGCGCCTTGATCGTGGCCCCCAGTTCGATCACCGACAACGCATAGAAGTAGCTGCGGTTGTAGCGGGTCACGACGTGGAAATTCTGCGTGCCCGCGATGTAGGCCGTGACTGGCATGCCGCCGGGATCGACACCCGAAGGCAGATCGATCAAGGCGAGCTTGCCGTCGGGCGGCAACGACGCGGCCACGAAGCCGAGCGCGGTGAGCTGCGCGAAGTCGAGGCTCGGGACGCTGCCGGCACCGACCAGCGCCGCGATACCGGCTGCAGCACGAGTAGCAAAAAGCGGAGCCACCGTGAGCGGGTCCGGATCGAGCGGCGACGACAGCGCGAGATGGGTCGGCAGTCCGCGGACCCAGCCGTGCTGCGCGAGGAAGCTCGCCACGCTGCCGATGACGTCGGCGGGACTGGCGACGAGGTCGATGCGGCCGTCACCGTCGTAGTCGACGGCGAAGCTGCGGATGCTGCCCGGCATGAACTGCGGCATGCCGATCGCGCCGGCGTAGGAGCCACGCAGCGAGACGATGTCGACCGTGCCGTCACGCGCCATCGCCAGCAGATCGGTGAGCTGCTCGCGGAAGAACGTCGAGCGGTCGCGCTGACCGCTGGCGGGATAGTCGAACGCCAGCGTCGTCAACGCGTCGACGACGCGGAAGCTGCCGGTGTTGCGTCCGTAGACCGTCTCGCAGCCGAGGATGCCGACGATGATCTCCGGCGGCACGCCGTAGTCGGCTTCCGCCTTGGCGAGCCACGCGGCGTTGTCGTCCCAGAACTGCAGGCCGGCCGCGAGACGGACCGGCTCGACGAAGCGCGCGCGATAGACCGTCCAGTCGCGACGCGGGTTGGTCGATGCCGACGGTGCCATCAGACGCACCGCGGTATCGCTGTAGCGGGCGTCCGCGAAGATGCCGACCAGCATCGCGCGATCGAAGCCGCGCTGCGCGACCAGCTCGTCGATGTAGCCGAGGACTTCGGGGCGCTGCAGGTAGTCGACACGGCGTGGGGCGGCCGGTCGTGCGATCGGACGCGTCGCCCGCGGCACGATCGCGTGCGGCTTCGATGGCTGCGCCCTGGTCTCACGGGCGGCCTCCGCGACGATGTCCGCGGCCCACGCCGGAACCTGCGTCATGGTCGACGACGACAGGAGGGCGACGCGCAGGACGGCAGCAGTCATCGGTCGATGCGACGCACGCCAGGCACGCATCCGGCGCGTCTTCATGCGTCGCGCATCGCCGAGACGCTCTGCGCGAAACGCGCCTTCAACGTGGCCTCCAGCGCGGCATCGCGCGGCCGGCCGTAGCGCAGTTCCTGGTACAGCGCGAAGCTCGCATCGGCGCGCGCCCGCAAGGGGGCGGGCAGCCGATCGCGGATGCGCGCGAGATAGGCCTGCGCGCCCTCGGACTGCCTGCGCGCGGTCTCGTCGCGATGCGCCGCCGGGCCCGCGGTCCTCGCCGCCCGCGCGAGCAATGCGCAGGCGCGTCGATATTGCCGCGTCACCGGATCGACCTTCACACGACGCATCAGGGTCGCGGCGCCGATCACGGCCAGCACGCCGGTGAACGCGACGATCAGGACGATCGTCAACGTCTGCCAGTCGATCCGTTCGATGCCGAAGCCGCTGAAGAGCCCGCTCTGACGGTCGGCGTTGTATCCCAGGATCCACTGGTTCCAGGCGTTGCCGACGGCGTCCCAGTTGAAGCGCGTGTTGCGCACCAAGGCCGCGACCCACGAGTCGCCGGCGCTGAATCCGGACACGCCGGCGAGCGCCTCGGCCGCACCGCGTTCGATACGCTCGGGTGCGACCGCTGCGGTCGGATCGACCCGCTGCCAACCTTCGCCGACGATCCACACTTCGGCCCAGGCATGCGCATCGCGCTGACGAACCTCGAGGATGCCGTCGACCGGATTGATCTCGCCACCCTGATAGCCGGTCACCACGCGCGCCGGGATGTCGAGCGCGCGCATCAACACGACGAACGCGCTCGCGTAATGCTCGCAATAGCCGCGTCGGGTATCGAACAGGAACTCGTCGACCGAATCGTGGCCAAGCGGCGGCGGGTCGAGCGTGTAGGAGAACGATTCGGTACGGATCATCGTCAACACGCGATCGATCAACCGATGACTGACCGCCGCGTCGTCGACGGCGCGGCCGCCGTCGCCACCGCTAGACGCGTACGCGGCCTCGGTCAGCATGCGGGCGGCCAGCGCGTGCGTGCGCGGGTTGAAGCCCGGGGGCAGTTCGAGCCAGCCCTGCATGCGCGCCCGCGTGAGGTCGGCGTCGACGCGATAGCGCGTGTACGACCGCGCCGTGTAGCGCGTGCGTTCGCGGATCGGCGTCTCGCCGACCGCCTGCAGGTCGGCGCGCACGCGCGGCACGATCTCGCCCGGCTCGCGATGCATGGTGCTGGCGTCGCGGGGACTCTCGACCAGCATGTCGAGCGCGAACAGCCAGGGCCGATTGGCCGGCTCGAGCGTCGTCGTGTAGTCGATGGCCGAAGCCTGGTCGACCGTCACCAACCGCGGACCTGTCGATCGTCGAGCCGGCGCGGGCGTCCATGCACGACCGTCGAAGAAGCCCAGCACCGGACCACGCCAGTAGCGGTCCGCGGGCCGTGGCACCGGTCCGGCGAAGCGCACGCGAAACGCCATCTCGCGCGACTCTGACAGCCGGCCGAAGCTGCCGGGCGCCATCACTTCGCTCAAGCCGGTGCGGGATTCGTAGGCATCGCTCGGCATGCCCCACAGCGGCCCGTCGACGCGCGGGAACAGCACGAACAGCACGGCCATCAACGGCGACGCGAAGAGGACGAGACGGAACGCGATCGACGCCTTCGCGCGAAACGGCGGCTCGTGGGCTCCGAACTGGACCGACACGAGCGCCGTGACCAGCATCCACAACCCCACCATCAGCAACGTGGCCATGCCCATCGTCTGCGACTCGAACAGCGACGTCAGCATCACGAACAGGCACAGGAAGACGACGACGAAGATGTCGCGACGCGCGCGCATCTCGAGCAGCTTGAGCCCGAGCAGCAGCGTGACGTAGGCCACGCCCGCGTCCTTGCCGAAGATGGTCCGGTACTCGATCCACACCGCGATGCCGGCCACGCAGGTCAGCGCGATCGGGATCAGGCGATGCGGCAGGCGACGACCCGACCACGTCGACCACGCGCGCCATGCGATCAACGCGCCGATCGCGACGCTGCACCAGACGGGAAGATCGAAGACGTGCGGCGCGAGCACGAAGGTCAACGCGAGCAGCAGCCACAGCGTGTCCCTGACTTCGCGTTCGCGAGCCGCGACGACCGCCACGATGGCGCGCACGGATGACCACGCCGGAATGAACAATGGCGCGGACGACGACGCGGACGCCGGCGTGGAAGTCGACGGTGAAGACGAGCGCATCACGGCGTGGCGAGCGCGAGGGCTTCGAGGCAGGCGGCGCGATGCGCGATGCCGCGCGATGGCGCGATGCGGACGCTCGTCAGTTCGAGACCGTAACGCAGCGACTCGGTCTCGGCATCGAGGACCCAGCGCGTCATCAACGACAACGCGCCCTCGAAGTCGCCGGTGATCGCCAGCGCCGCGTCCAGGGTCAGCCAGGCTTCGCCGCTCGCGCCACCGTCGAACAGTTTCGTCATCGCGCGGCCTTCCGGGTTGCGCGCCATCGCCCGCCATGCGATGTGCCGGACCGGATCGCCCGCGACGTAGGTGCGCAGCCCCGCGAAGTCGTCGCTGCCCCGCACGCGCTGCAGCTGCTGGTCACGACCGTCACCGCTCGCGAACGGGGGAGACGGACCGCGTATCGCGGGTCGGGGATAGACGAGCACGGCCAGTTCGGGCGTGTAGTGGCTCCACGCCCGCCACAGCCCCAGCGGAAAGCGCGTGGCCAGCGTGATCCGCGTCATCGGCTGACGGCCCCGCCGAACGGCGACCACCGGGATCGTCACGTCCTGCTCCTGCCCCGCGGGCGGATCGCAGCGGATGGCCCGCGCCAGACCTTCGACAGATAGTTCTATCGCATAACGATCGAAGCCGGCGGCGTTGCGCAGGACGATGCGGAACTCCGCGAGTTCTCCGGCGAAGACCGGGTCGACGCGCAACGACCGCAGGTAGAGATGCGCCAGGTTGCGAAAGGTCGCGAGCATGCCGATCCAGGCGATGCCGACGACCATGAACGTCAGGGCGAAGCCGAGCGACAACGAATAGTTGATGGATCCGAGCAGCAACGCGATCAGCATCACGGCCAGCAGCAGCCCGGCCCGCGTCGGCAGGATGAAGACCCGCCGCTGATTGAGGAACACCTCGCCCCGCTCGGCGCCGCGTGGCTGGAAGATGGCGCGCGACATCCGCAGCCCGAACCGCGAGTCCAGCACCCGCGAAAGAAGGCGACCGCGCGATGCCCCTCGCGCTGCGGCGGTTTGCTGCATGCGGCCGATTCAGCCGACCGACACCGTCGCGAGCAACTGCACCGCGGCATCGCGTTGCGTCGCGTGCGACGTCGAACCGCCGCTCAGCGGTCGCAGGCGGTGATTGACTACCGGCACCCAGACCGCCTGCACGTCCTCGGGCAGCACGTGATCACGACGGGCCAGCAACGCCCAGGCGCGCGCCGCCTGCAGCAATGCGAGCGCGCCGCGCGGCGACAGCCCTTCCGAGAAGGCCGCGGCGTGACGCGTGGCCGCGACCAGCGCCTGGATGTAGTCGAGCAGGGCCGACGATGCGTGCACCGCGCGCGCTTCGGCCTGCAGACCGCGCAGCAGGGCCGGATCGAGGATGCGGTCGAGCCGCTTCATCAGGACCCGGCGGTCCTCGCCCTCGAGCAGCGCCCGTTCGGCGCGTGCATCGGGATAGCCGAGCGCGATGCACATCATGAAGCGGTCGAGTTGCGACTCGGGCAGCGGATACGTGCCGATCTGATGCGACGGGTTCTGCGTGGCGATCACGAAGAACGGCTCGGGCAACGCGCGCGTGGCGCCTTCGACGGAGACCTGGCGTTCCTCCATCGCCTCGAGCAGCGCGCTCTGCGTCTTCGGCGTCGCGCGGTTGACCTCGTCGGCCAGCATGACCTCGGAAAAGATCGGGCCGGGGTGGAAGACGAAGCGGCCGCCCGAGGTCGGGGCGGCGGCGGCCGCATTGACCCCCCGTTCGTCGGCGCGCTCGTAGACCGACACGCCGACGATGTCGGCCGGCAGCAGGTCGCTGGTGAACTGGACGCGCGAGAAGCGCAGGCCGAGCGAGACCGCGAGCGCGTGGGCCAGCGTGGTCTTGCCGACACCCGGCAGATCCTCGATCAGCAGATGGCCGCCCGCGAGCAGACACGTGACGCTCTGCCGGATCGCGGTGTCCTTGCCGAGGATGACTTCGGAAACCTGGTCGATCAGCGCGTCGAGGGGTCGGGCCATGGAATTGTCGACAGCGCGGCGACGTCCCGGCGAGCTTGCCGACGTGCCGCAGCGACGCGATCTTCGCATGCCCGAGACGCCCCGCCGGGCGCGCCGACGAATGGTCGCGTCCGACATGCACGTTTCATGCCTTTCACATTCCGGCTTGTGTCAATAAGTAAATAACGGAAGTCGCACCCGTTTCAACTCAAGTTCCACAAACGACCGCCGATGGTCCCTGGAGACGTTTCGATCGGCTGGCACCGCGTATGGAATTTTCCTCGGCGCCGGATGTTTCGCAACGCCCTTTCGCGGCGTGCATCGCCGCCACACGGTCTTCGTAAGGGTGACAAGGTGAATAATCGTTCCGGCAAGCAGGCGCTGCGCAAGACCGACAAGACTTCCATCGCGATGCTGCGGCCGCCCCGCGGTCCGTTGAGGATCGCGCTCGAGCCCCGGATGCTCTTCGACGGCGCCGCGATCGCGACGGCGGTCGCCCACCTCGACCACAACCTCGTGAGCGCCCATCCGCACGCGCATCCGAACGCGGATGCCCCGCCAGCGCACGAAACCCGCGATGCTCACGGTGCCGGAATCCACCTCGCCAGCGACGGAGCCGGCCCGGCGAACGACCACGCGGCCGACGCCGCATCCCACACGGCGCCGGCTACGGCGGACGCAGCCAGCATCCGGCATGCGGATGCGGGCGTCCAGGACAGCCACCGCAGCCTGCAGGACGCGGTCGCGGCCATCGCGCCGCTCGACGCGGCCAGCGTTTCGTCGGCCAGTGCCTCGCACACCGTCGTCTTCATCGACGAAAGCCTCGCGCATGTCGATCAGCTGATCGCGGCGGCGCCGAAGGGCGCTCAGATCGTTCTTCTCGACCCCGCGAAGGACGGCCTGCAACAGGTGGAGAGCGCGCTGGCGGGTCGCACCGACGTCGACGCGATCCATTTCCTGACGCACGGCAACGTGGGGGAGTTCGAGGTCGGCAACACCGTGCTGAACGCCCAGACGATCGCCGGCGACCAGAGCGGCCTGCTCGCGGAGATCGGCAAGCACCTGAGCGTCGGCGCGGACGTGCTGGTCTACGGCTGCGACTTCGGCCAGGGCGCCGAGGGCGCGGCGGCCATGCAGGCGCTCGCTCGCGCGCTCGGCGCCGACGTGGCGGCGTCCGACGACGCGACCGGCTCGGCGGCGTTGCACGGCGACTGGGTCCTGGAAGAGCACGTCGGCGCCATCCACACGCAGGCCATCGACGCCGCCGGCTGGGATGGCCTGCTGTTCGGCCTGCCGATCGTGGCGACCGCCGACGTGGCGGTGGTGCCGATCAACGGCACGGTGAACATCGACGCGGTCGCCAACGACATCGACCTCAATCCCAACCACGGCGCGGTCACGCTCACCACGGCGACCGCGCTGCACGGCACGGTCACGATCAATTCGAACAACACGCTGCAGTACACGCCGACCGCGGGATATTTCGGCGCCGACACGATCACGTACACGGTCCACGATGCGATCGGCGCGACGAACGCGTCGGCGCTGCCGGGCCTGGTGGCGGTGACGATCAATCCGTTGACGCTGCCGACGTTGCCGCTGCTCTACGAGGACACGCCGGTCGTGTTCGCGAGCGTGCTCGGTACGCAGCTCAGCCTCGGCAACATCGACGGCAGCCTGGCTCACATCACGCTGTCGGTGCCGAATGGCGGGCTGACGCTCGGCACCACGGCCAACGTCGGGCTGAGCCACGGCACCGGGACCAACGACGCGTCGGTGACCATCGACGGTTCGATCGCGGCCGTCAACGCCGCGCTGAACGGGCTCGTCTATACGCCGGGCGCCGACTACAACGGCCCGGTCAATCTGACCATCTCGCTGCCGAACGTGCTCGGCATCACGGTAACGACCGTGCTGCCGCTCAGCATCGTTCCGGTGGCCGACATCGTTCCCGACTTCGTGCACACGTTGCCGGGTCAGAGCGTGGCTTTCAACGTGCTGGACAACGACACGTTCGAGAACCCGGGACGCGTGATCAGCAGCCATACCAATCCGGCGCATGGCACGGTGACGATCGACGCGCAGGGCAACTCGACCTACGTGCCGACCACCGGCTTCACCGGCACCGACACGTTCAACTACACGGTGACCTCCAACGGCACGACGGAGAGCACCACCGTCACGATCTTCGTCGGCAACCACGCGCCGACCGCCACTCCGATCGCGGCGCAGACGTTCAACGACGCGCAGACCGTGAGCCTCGCGACCGCCCAGGCGTTCAGCGACGCGGATCACGACACGCTGACCTACAGCGCGACCGGACTGCCCAGCGGACTGACCATCAACGCGTCGACCGGCGTCATCAGCGGCACGGTCGGCGGCCATGCGTCCGTGGCGGTCGCGGGCGGCAACTATGCGGTGACGGTGACGGCCAGCGACGGCTTCGGCGGCAGCGTCACCGACACGATCCAGGTCCACGTCGTCAACCCGCCACCGATCGCCGTCAACGACGGCGCCGTCGGCGTCAACACCGGCACGGTGAGCGGCAACGTGCTGCTCAACGACCACGATCCCGACGGCGACGCGCTGACCGTCAGCACGACACCCGTCGTGGCGCCCACGCACGGCACCGTCGTCCTGCAACCGAACGGCAACTACGTCTACACGCCGACCGGCAATTTCGTCGGCACCGACACCTTCACCTATCGCGTCAACGACACCGACGGCGGCAGTGCGACAGCCGTGGTGACGCTGGTCATCGCGGCGCCGGTCAATCAACCGCCGATCGCGGTCGGCGACACGGCGTTCGTCAATGCCAACGGCAGCGTGGTCATCAACGTGCTGGCCAACGACACCGACCCGGAAAACGATGTCCTGCACGTGACCAGCGCGACGGCTGCGCACGGCACCGTCACGAAGAACCCCGACGGCACGCTGCTCTACGCGCCGGTCGCCGGCTTCACGGGCGTGGACCTGATCACGTACGGCCTGCAGGACTCGCACGGCAACAACGCGCTCGTCGACGGCACCGTGGTCGTCACGGTCAACGCCGCGCCGACGCTGCACCTGCCCAACCTCAATCCGCTCTACGAGGACACGCCGGTCGTGTTCGCGAGCGGGCTCGGTACCCAGATCTCCGTGGGCGACCTCGACGGCAACTTCGCCCAGGTGTCGCTGTCGGTGCCGCTCGGCAAGCTGACGCTGTCCGGTACCACCGGCATCACGCTCGACCAGGGCACCGGCACGAGCGACACCACGGTGTCCTTCCACGGCACCATCGCCGCGGTCAACGCCGCGCTCAACGGGCTGGTCTACACGCCGGGCGCCGACTACAACGGCCCGGTCACGATCACCATCGGCTTGACCGACGGCCTGATCAACGTCCCGATCACCGTCGGGCTGCCGCTCTACATCCAGCCGGTCGCGGACATCGTGCCCGACACCGTGACCACCACCGAAGGCCACAACGTGACCTTCAACGTGCTGGCCAACGACACGTTCGAGAACCCGAGCCGCGTGGTGAGCAGCTACACCACGCCGTCGCACGGCAGCGTGACGATCGACGCGCAGGGCAATGCCAGCTACAACCCGACCGCCGGCTTCATCGGCACCGACGTCTTCAACTACACCGTCACGTCCAACGGGACGACGGAGACGACGACGGTCACGGTCACCGTCACCGCGCCGGTCAACCACCCGCCGACCGCCACGCAGATCGGCGACGTCGCGGCCAGCGACGCCCAGGCCATCAACATCAACGTCGCGGGCAACTTCAGCGACGTCGATGGCAACGCGCTGACCTACAGCGCGACCGGCCTTCCGGCCGGCATCACCATCAATCCCACCACCGGCGTCCTCAGCGGCACGCTCGACGGCCACGCCTCGCAGGGCGCGCCGGGCGGCGTCTACAACGTGGTCGTGACGGCCAACGACGGCCATGGCGGCACGGTCACCGACACGTTCCATCTCACCGTGTCCAACCCCGCGCCGATCGCCAACGACGACAACGCCGTCGGCTTCAACACGTCGGTGGTGTACGGCAACGTGCTGACCAACGACAGCGACCCGGACGGCGACGCGCTGCACGTCGACACGACGCCGCTGGTCGCACCCACGCACGGCACGGTGGTGCTCAACGCCAACGGCACGTACGCGTACACGCCGAACGCCGGCTTCGTCGGCACCGACACCTTCGTTTACCAGCTGATCGACGCCGACGGCGGCACGGCCAGCGCGACGGTGCACATCGCCGTGTCGACGCCCGTCAACAACCTGCCGATCGCCGCGCCGGACACCGCCACCGTCACGGCCGGCGGCAGCACGACGATCGACGTGCTGGCCAACGACAGCGATCCGAACGGCTACGCGCTCGGCGTCACGACCGCGGCCGCGTTGCACGGCACCGTCACGATCAACAACGACGGCACGCTCAACTACACGCCGGCCGTCGGCTTTCACGGCGCCGACACGATCACCTACGGCCTGGTCGACTCGCAGGGCAACCAGGCGACGGTCGACGGCACCGTAGCGGTGACCGTGTTCGCGTTGCCGACGATCCAGCTGCCGAACCTGCCGATCCTCTACGAGGACACGCCTGTCGTATTCGCCAGTGCGCTCGGGACGCAACTCAGCGTGGGGGACGTCAACAGCAACGTCGCGCAAATCACGCTGTCGGTGCCGCTCGGCGCGCTGACGCTGTCGCAGACCACGGGCCTGAGCTTCAGCCAGGGCACCGGCACCAACGACACGACCGTCACCTTCCAGGGCACGATCGCCGCGATCAACGCCGCGCTCAACGGGCTGATCTATACACCGGGACCCGACTACAACGGCCCGGTGACGCTGACCGTCGGCCTGACCGACACGCTGATCAACACGCCAATCACGACGCAGCTGCCGCTCAACATCGTGCCGGTCGCGGACATCGTGCCGGACAGCGAGACGACCGTGTCCGGTCACAGCGTGGGCTTCAACGTGCTGAGCAACGACACGTTCGAGAACCCCGGCCGCTTCGTCAGCGGCTACACCGCACCGGCTCACGGCACGGTCAGCATCGACGCGCAGGGCAACGCGATCTACAACCCGACCACGGGCTTCTCGGGCACCGACACCTTCGACTATACGGTCACGTCCAACGGCACGACCGAGACCACCACGGTCACGATCACGGTCAATCACACGCCGCCGACGGCCACCGCCATCGCCGACGTCGCGGCCAACGACGCGCAGGCGGTCACCGTCGCCACGGCGTCGTCGTTCCACGACACCGACGGCAACCCGCTGACCTACAGCGTGACCGGGCTGCCGGCCGGCCTCGTCATCGACGCCAACACCGGCGTCATCAGCGGCACGCTCGGCGGTCACGACTCGGTCGCGGTCGCCGGCGGCGTCTACAACGTCACCGTCACGGCCGACGACGGCCAGGGCAGCACGGTCGCCCAGACCTTCCACATCACGGTGTCTAACCCGCCGCCGGTCGCGGTCGACGACAGCGGCACCGGCAGCGAAGGCGGCACGATCAGCGGCAACGTCCTGACCAACGATCACGATCCCGACGGCGATGCGCTGACCGTCGTCACGACCCCGGTCACGGCGCCCGCCCACGGCACCGTGACGCTGAACGCCGACGGCAGCTACGTCTACACGCCGCAGGCCAACTACTACGGCAGCGACAGCTTCACCTATCGCGTCAACGACAGCGACGGTGGCACGGCCACGGCGGTGGTCAGCCTGACGATCACGCAGGTCGACCACGCACCGACGTCCACCGCGCTGCCCGATCAGACCAACTCGGTCGGCGCCATGGTGTCGGTCTCGGAGGCCTCGCACTTCAACGATGTCGACGGCGACGCGCTGACGTACAGCGCGACGGGTCTGCCACCCGGCTTGTCCATCAACGCCAACACCGGCGTCATCAGCGGCACGCTGACGACCGTCGGCAACTATCACGTCACGGTCACCGGCACCGATCCGTCGGGCATGAGTTCGAGCGAAGCCTTCGCCTGGACCGCGACGCCGGTCGCCGACAACGGCCCCAACACGGTCGGTATGCTGCCTGCCGCGAGCGGTGCCGACGCGACGGCGGTCAACCTCGCCACCGCCGGCGGCTTCAGCGATCCGGACGGCAACGCGCTGACCTACAGCGCGACCGGGCTGCCCGCGGGCCTGTCGATCGACGCCGCCACCGGCGTCATCAGCGGCACGCTCGGCGGCCACGCGTCGGTGGGCGGGACGAACGGCAACAATGCGGGCGTCTACACCGTCGTCGTCACGGCCGACGACGGCCACGGCAGCACGGCGGCGCAGGGCTTCACGTTCACCGCGTCGAATCCCGCCCCGATCGCGGTCGCCGACACGGCGACGGGCACCGAGAACACGACGATCACCGGCAACGTGCTGACCAACGATCACGACCCGGACGGCGACGCGCTGACGGTCGGCACGTCGCCGGTCGTCATGCCCACCCACGGCTCGCTGGTGCTGAACGCCGACGGCAGCTACGTCTACACGCCGCAGACCAACTTCCACGGCACCGACAGCTTCACGTATCTGCTGACCGACGCCGACGGCGGCACCGCCACGGCCACCGTCACGCTGACGGTGACGGCCGTCAACCACGCGCCCACCTCGACCCCGCTGCCCAACGAGACCAACACCGTCGGCACCGCCGTCACGGTCTCGGAAGCCTCGCACTTCAACGACGTCGACGGCAATCCGCT
Source organism: Beijerinckiaceae bacterium (assembly GCA_964657795.1). Taxonomy (GTDB): domain Bacteria; phylum Pseudomonadota; class Gammaproteobacteria; order Burkholderiales; family Burkholderiaceae_D; genus CAHJXF01. The sequence goes on along the minus strand of CAZZWS010000030.1, from coordinate 12,985 downwards.
GGTGTACACCGCCACCGGCCTGCCGCCCGGCCTGTCGATCGACGCCAGCACCGGCATCGTCAGCGGCACGCTCACCACCGTCGGCAACTACGCCGTCACCATCACCGCGACGGATCCGTCGGGACTCGCCACCAGCGAAGCCTTCCACTGGGTCAGCGCGCTGGTCGGCGACAACAGTCCCAACACCGTCGGCACGCTGGCGGCGAACGGCGGCAACGACGCGACCGCGGTCAGCATCGCGACCTCGGGCGGCTTCCACGATCCGGACGGCGACCCGCTGCATTACAGCGCGACCGGCCTGCCCGGCGGCCTGACGATCGACGCGACGACCGGCATCATCAGCGGCACGCTCGGCGGCCACGCGTCGGTCGGCGGACCCGATGGCAACGGCGTCTATACCATCGTCGTCACGGCCGACGACGGCCACGGCGGCACGGCGGCGCAGGGCTTCACCTTCACGGCGGTCAACCCCGCTCCGGTCGCGGTCGCCGACACCGGCACCGGCAACGAAGGCGGCGTCATCGCCGGCAACGTGCTGTCCAACGACTACGATCCGGACGGCGACGCCCTGACGGTCGGCACGTCGCCGGTGGTGCCGCCCGCACACGGCACGCTGGTGCTCAACGCCGACGGCAGCTACGTCTACACGCCGCAGGCGAATTTCCACGGCAGCGACAGCTTCACGTATCGCCTGACCGACGCCGACGGCGGCACCACCACCGCGACGGTCAGCCTGACGGTGACCGCCGTCAACCACGCGCCGACCTCGACCGCACCCGCGGACCAGGCGAACACCATCGGCACGGCGATCTCGGTGTCGGAGGCATCGCACTTCAACGACGTCGACGGCGACGCCCTCGTCTACACGGCCAGCGGCCTGCCGCCGGGCCTGACCATCAACGCCAGCACCGGCGTCATCACCGGCACGTCGACCGTCGTCGGCAATTACACGGTCACGCTGACGGCGTCCGATCCGTCGGGCGCGAGCACGAGCCAGTCCTTCGGCTGGGTCATGACGACCGGCCCGGACCACGCTCCGACGATCGCGTCGATGCTGCCGGCCGGCAACGGCAACGACGCCGCGCCCGTCAGCATCGCCACGGCGGCCGGCTTCCACGACCCCGACGGCGACCCGCTGACGTACAGCGCCACCGGCCTGCCGACGGGCCTGACGATCGACCCGAACACCGGCGTCATCAGCGGCACGCTGGGCGGCCATGCGTCGGTCGGCGGCAACCAGGGCGTGTACACGATCGTCGTCACGGCCGACGACGGCCGCGGCGGCAGCGTGGCGCAGGGCTTCACGTTCACGGCGTCCAACCCGCCGCCGATCGCGGTGGCCGACAACGCCAGCGGCAGCGCGGGCGGCACCATCACCGGCAACGTCCTCACCAACGACAGCGATCCCGACGGCGACGCATTGACCGTCGGCACGACACCGGTCGTCGCGCCGGGCCACGGCACGCTGGTGTTGAACGCGGATGGCAGCTACGTCTACACGCCACAGGCCGGTTTCAGCGGCACCGACAGCTTCACGTATCGCCTGACCGACGCCGACGGCGGTACCGCCACGGCCGTCGTCACGCTCACCGTCGCGCCGGTCACGCCTGGCGGACCCGCCGGACCCGTCGATCACGCGCCCACCTCCACCCCGATCGCCGATCAGAGCACGCCGGTCGGCACCGCGGTCTCGATCCCCGAAGCCGGTCATTTCAGCGACGTCGACAACGATCCGCTGGTCTACACGGCCACCGGCCTGCCGACGGGCCTGACGATCGACGCCAACACCGGCGTCATCAGCGGCGCGCCGACCACGGCCGGCAACTATCAGGTCACCGTCGTCGCGACCGATCCCTCGGGCCTGGCGACCAGCCAGAGCTTCGTCTGGGGCACGACCGCGACCAGCCCCAACAACCCCAACACCGTAGGCATGCTGCCGGCCGGCGGCGGCGCCGACGCCACGGCGGTCAGCATCGCCACCGCGACGGGCTTCCACGATCCGGACGGCGACGCGCTGAGCTACAGCGCCACCGGCCTGCCCCCCGGTCTAAGCATCGACCCGACGACGGGCGTGATCAGCGGGACGCTTTCCGACCACGCGTCGGTGGGTGGCACCAACGGCAACGATGCGGGCGTCTACAACGTCGTCGTCACCGCCGACGACGGTCATGGCGGCACCGCGGTCCAGGGCTTCCGCTTCACCGCGTCGAACCCGGCGCCGATCGCCATGGACGACACGGGCGCGGGCAGCGAAGGCGGCACCATCGCCGGCAACGTGCTGACCAACGACCACGACCCGGACGGCGATGCGTTGACCGTCGGCACGTCGCCGGTGGTCCCGCCCGCGCACGGGACGGTGGTCATCAACGCGGACGGCAGCTACGTCTACACGCCGCAAGCCTACTTCAGCGGCACCGACAGCTTCTCCTACCGGCTCACCGATGCGGACGGCGGCACCTCCACGGCGACGGTGACGCTGACGATCGCGGCCGTCGAACACGCGCCGACCTCGACGCCGCCGGCGGACCAGAGCAACACGGTCGGCACCACGGTCTCGGTCTCCGAAGCACCGCACTTCAACGACGTCGACAACGACCCGCTGGTCTACACCGCCACCGGCCTGCCGCCCGGGCTTTCGATCGACGCGCACACCGGCGTCATCACCGGCACGTTGACGACGCTCGGCAGCTATGCGGTCACGCTGACGGCCACCGACCCGGCCGGCCTGTCCACCACGGAGACCTTCAACTGGACGTCGACCGTGACGGGCAACAACAGCCCGAACACCGTCGGCACGCTGGCCGCGGCCAGCGGCGACGAGACGGCGCCGGTGAGTCTCGCGACCGCCCCGGCCTTCCACGATCCCGATGGCAACACGCTGACCTACAGCGCCACCGGGCTGCCGCCCGGCCTGACGATCGACCCGAACACCGGCGTGATCAGCGGCACGCTCGGCGACCACGCGTCGGTCGGTGGACAGAACGGCGTGTACGACATCGTCGTCACCGCCGACGACGGGCACGGCGGCAGCGCGGTGCAGTCCATCACGTTCACCGCCGTCGACCCGGCTCCCGTCGCGGCCGCCGACACCGGCACCGGCAGCGAAGGCGGCGTCATCGCCGGCAACGTGCTCGCCAACGACCACGACCCGGACGGCGACACGCTCACCGTCAGCACGACGCCGGTCGTCGCGCCCGCCCACGGCACGCTGGTGCTCAACGCCGACGGCAGCTACGTCTACACGCCGCAGGCCTACTTCAACGGCACCGACAGCTTCACGTATCGCGTCGTCGATGCCGACGGCGCCAGTTCGACGGCCACCGTCACGCTGACCGTGAACGCGGTCAACCACGCACCGACCTCGACCCCGCCGGCCAGCCAGACCAACACGATCGGCACGATGGTCTCGATCTCGGAAGCCGCCCATTTCAACGACGTGGATGGCGACGCGCTGGTCTACTCGGCGACCGGCCTGCCCCCGGGCCTGGCGATCGATGCCCACACCGGCGTCGTCAGCGGCACGCCGACGACCGTCGGCAGCTACCAGGTCACCATCGTGGCCACCGATCCGTCGGGGCTGAGCAGCAGTTATTCCTTCGCGTGGGGCGCGACGGCGGCAGTCAACGCCGCACCGGTCACCGTCGGCACGCTGCCGGCCACCGGCGCCGACGATGCCGGCGTGGTGACGATCGCGACCGCGCCGGCCTTCGTCGATCCGGACGGTGATCGGTTGAATTTCAGCGCCGCCGGGCTGCCTCCCGGCCTGACCATCGATCCCGCGACCGGGGTCATCAGCGGCACGCTGACCAGCCACGCGTCGGCGGGCGGCAACAACGGCGTCTACACGATCGTCGTCACCGCCGACGACGGCCACGGCGGCACGGTGGCGCAGGGCTTCACCTTCACCGCGACGAATCCCGCACCGGTCGCACCGGCCGGCGGCACGACGGTGATCACCACCGGGCCGGTCGCGGGCAATCTGCTGACCGGCGTCGTCGATCCCGACGGCGATCCTCTGCACGTCGAGCCGACCGCGGTCGTCGCGCCGAGCCACGGGACGGTCGTCGTCAACGCCGACGGCAGCTACGTCTACACGCCGCAGGCCGGTTATGCCGGCGCCGACAGCTTCACGTATCGCGTCGCCGACAGCGACGGTCAGTCGGTGCAGGTCAGCGTCAACGTGATCGTCGGCACGGGGATCTCGACCCCCGCGACCAAGCTGACCCCGCCCGACACGTCCACGCCCCCGGCCGCGGCGACTCCCGGATCGGCGCCATCGACCGCGGCGCCGGTCACGACCGGCACGCCGACCATCACGGTCACCACAACCACCGTCGCCGCCGGCCAGCCATCGCCGACGACGGCCGTGGGGACGGCCCCCGACCCGGCCATGCCGACGGTCCCCGGCTACCTCCCGGTCGCGGATGCAACGTCGAGCGACGATGCGGGCGATCTCGAGCTCGAGACCGCCACGCGATCCCAGCAGGACGTGCGCCAGTCGTACGCCGATACGGTGATCATCCAGGCAGTCAACGGGATCAGGCGACTCGACGGCCTCGAGAGCCTAGGCAGCGATCTACCGCTCAACGCGGCCATCAACGACATCAATCCGCTGGGTGCCCGATCGGAGCTGGCCGTCGGCAGCTCCCCGATGGCGCAGGTCGTGGGCGACCTCAACAGCGGATTCAAGGGGCCGATGTCCATCGGCGGGAACAACGAGACCGGCAACGGTGTACTCGGTGCCCGGCCCGCCGTTCCAGCGGAGACCGACCCGCAAGCAGCCGCCGATTTGGATGCCGCGCTCCTCTCACCGCTCGCGTCGGCGACGATTAAAAACACATCTGTAGGCGAAACACTGAATTTTTGGCGGGAGCAGCCGATAACGTTAACAGCACAGTTGCGGCTCGCCAGTCTCAGAGCGCATCGCGAACTGGACGCACTCGCCGACATCATGACTTGACCCGCCGCGCCATGACCACCCGCACCTCGATTCTGCAGCCACCGCGCCATCGCACACTCCTCGCCTGCCTGGTGGCGGCGTTCTGCCTGAACGGCTGCGGATTGCTGGTGCCGAAGCCGATCGATCATGACGCGCTCGCGCCCGTCGCGAAGAAGCGCCTGACCGATCTGATCGCGTCCGAGGCGCCGGTGACCGGTCCGATCTCGCTCTACGAAGCGATGGCCCGCGCGCTGAAGTACAACCTGGACCAGAAGATCGAACTGGCCTCGGCGCAATTGCGCCAGCGGCAGCTCGACCTGATCCAGCTCGACCTGCTGCCGAGCTTCGTGGCGTCGGGCGGAGCGAGCACCCGCAGCAACGAGGCAGCGGCGCGCAGTCGCTCGATCCTGACCGGCAACCAGTCTCTCGAGCCGTCGACGTCGAGCGATCGGCAGGACCGCAACGCCGACCTGGCGGTGAGCTGGGATGCGCTCGATTTCGGACTGTCGTTCGTGCGGGCGCAGCAGGCGGGCGACGAGAAGCTGATCGCGATCGAGAGTCGCCGCAAGGTCGTCAATCGCATCCTCGAAGACGTCCGCACGTCGTACTGGCGGGCCGTCAGCGCCGACCGTACGTATCGCCAGCTCGCGGAGGTCGAGGGGTTGGCGCAACGGGCCCTGCGCCAGGCCGAAGACCTCGAAAAGCGCCGCCTCGCGCCGTTGTCCACCGTGCTCGCGTACCAGCGCGACCTGCTTCAGGTCCAGGCCGACGTGCAGCGCCTCCAACGCGAACTGTCCCTCGCGAAGAGCCAGCTCGCGGCGCTCATGAACCTGCCGCCCGACGCCGATTTTCCGCTCGTGCTGCCCGACCGGACCAACGTGTTCCCGGAACTGCCCGGTTCCGCCGACGAGATGGTGCTGGTCGGACTGCGGTATCGCCCCGAGTTGCGCGAGGCCGCGTACCGGCAACGCATCAACCAGCGCGAGATGACGGCCGGCCTGCTCAAGATGTTGCCGAGCATCAAGGGCCTGCTGGGCGTCGACTACGACTCCAACTCGTTCCTGACCAATGCCAGTTGGGCTTCGGCGAGCGCCCGCGTCACGTGGAATCTGCTCGAAGTGTGTCGGTACCCCGCCCGCAAGCAGGCGCTGCAGGCGGAGGCAGACGTCCTCAGCCAGCGCGACCTGGCCCTGACGATGGCGGTGCTGACACAAGTCCACGTCGCCCGCGTCCGCTTCCTGCGTCTTTCCGACGAACTCAACGTGGTCCGCCGCTCGCAATCGGTCGAGGAACGCATTCTCGAACTGGCCCGCAACGGCTTCAAGGCGCGTTCGGTCAGCCAGCAGAACCTGGTCAAGGAAGAGATGAACGCCGTCCTCGCCGACGTGCGTTACGACAGCGCCTACGCGGATCTGCAGAACGCCTACGCGAATCTCTACGCCTCGATGGGCCTCGACAACTTCGACATCGATTTCGATGGCGACATGTCGCTCAAGGCCATGACCGTAGAACTGGAGAAGCACTGGACCGAGCGGGCCATCCTCCTGCCCGCACTCCCGGAGAAAAACGATGACCCGTCCTAAACTCGCCACCGCTGTCCTGGTCCTGACGACGATTTGCGCCGCGATCGCCGTCCAGCACACTTCGGAGCCCGCCAACGCCGCAGCGGCACCCACGGTGGTCGCGCCCGTGAAAGTCGGGACCGCCACGGCGCCGGCTCCGGTCTTCCTGACCGAGCCGGCGGACCCGTTCTCGCCGGTCGCCCGGCGGGCCCCGCCGACCCCCGATGCGCCGCAGACGCTGGTGGCGATCAATGGCGCTCCCCGCAAGACCGCCGGAACGCCCGCGAACATCCCCGACGACAACGTGCGTGGCGTGGTGCGCGCCGTGCGTGAAGCGACGCTGTCATCGCGCCTCGCGGCGCGCATTCTCGAAATGCCGCTGGCCGAAGGCGCTTCCTTCAAGAGTGGCGCGCTGCTCGTGCGCTTCGACTGCGAACGCCAGACCGCCGAGGCGCGCGCCGCTGCCGCGGCCGCCGAGGCGCAGAAGAAGACGGTGGACACCAACGTGGAACTCGACAAGTTCGAGTCGATCGGCAAGAACGACCTGGCGATCTCGCGCTCGGTCTTCGACAAGGCCGACGCCGAGGCGGACGCACTCAAGGTCCAGCTCAAGGACTGCAACATCTACGCGCCGTTCGCCGGCCGCGTGACCGAGCGCGTGGCCCGCAACTTCGAAGCCGTCACGGTCAGCCAGCCACTGCTGCGCATCGTCGATACGAGCGCGCTGGAACTGGACGTGATCGTGCCGTCGAACTGGCTGCAGTGGTTGTCCGAAGGCGCCGACTTCGAGTTCCGCGTCGACGAGACCGGCCGGACCCTGACGGCCAAGGTGCTGCGGGTCACGCCCGCCGTCGATCCGGTCAGCAAGACGATTCGCGTCATCGGCCAGTTCCGCGGCGGCGACGGGCTCGAGCAGGTGCTCCCCGGCATGAGCGGCAGCGCGCGCTTCACGGCGAAGAACGGCTGATCGTGACCATCCGCATGTCCGCCGCATCCGGATCGGCCGCGGCGGCCGCTCCCCTCCCGTCGTCACCGCTTTCATCGTCACCGCTCGTGGCGGCCCACGGCGCGCAGAGCGCCGCGGCGATGCGGCTGCTGCGGCACGAGGCCGAGATCCGCAAGCTCGGCAGCGAGAGCGAATTGCTGTTCCATCTCGCCAACGAGGTTCGGGGACTGGTCCAGTACGGCAGCGGGATGGTGTTCCGTCGTCAGCGCGGCAGCGAACGGCTGCGCGTCGTGCAGCTCTCCGACCTTCCCGACGTCGATCGGGAAGCGCCGTTGCTGCGCGCGCTGGAGAACCGCATCGTGCGTCTCGACGCGGGCATCGGGCTGGATCAGCCGCGCACGTTCGTGCCGATCGAATCGGACTCGCACGACGTGGCGGCGACCGATGTCGCCCTGCTTTCGGAATATCCCTTCGTCCACCTGATCTGGTTGCCGCTCAAGGACCGCGAAGGCAAGGTCGACGCCGGGGTCGTGTTCGCGCGCGCCAGCGCCTTCACGCCCGGCGAGCAGAGCATGCTGACGCGCATCGCCGAAACCTACGCGCACGCCTGGGCCGCGTTGCCGGTCCGTCGTCGCTTCGCGCGCGGCATGCCGATCTCGCGGCGCTGGCTCGGCGCGCTCGCCGCCGCGTCGTTCGTGATCGCCGTGTTTCCGGTCCGCCTCAGCGTGATGGCGCCGGTCGAAGTCGTGGCGGCGCAACCCTTCGTGATCACCGCGCCGATCGCCGGCGTGGTCAGGAACATTCTCGTCGCGCCCAACAGCACGGTGGTCGCCGACCAGCCGCTGGTCCAGTTCGAGGACATCCAGCCGCGCAACGAGATGGTCCTCGCCCAGCAACGTCTCGCGGTCGCCCAGGCGCGCGACTCGCGTACCAACGCCGCGGCGTTCCGCGACCCGGTCGCCGCGCACGAGATGGCGGCCACGCATGCCGAGTTCGAGCTGGCGCGCGTCACTTACGACTACGCCGCCGAAGTCGCGCGGCGCACGGAGGTCCGCGCCCCCACCGCCGGCCTCGCCATCTACACCGACCGACGCGACTGGGAAGGCCGCGCGGTGATGGTCGGCGAAGAGATCATGCAGGTCGCGGAGCCGGCGCGCGTCGCGCTGCGGATCGACCTGCCGACGGCCAACAGCATCGAGCTCGCTCCGGGTTCCGACGTGAGCGTGTATCTGGACAATGCGCCGCTCGGCGGCCTCACGGGCCGCCTGCGCTCGGTCAGCTACACACCGCGCGCCCAGCCCGGCGGCACCACCAGCTACACCGTCATGGCCGACCCGGAAGGCGGTAGCCCGCCGCGCATCGGCGCGCGCGGAACCGCACGCCTCTATGGCGAACGCGTACCGCTGATCTTCCAGTTGCTGCGTCGTCCGCTGGTCGCGACCCGCCAGTTCATCGGCTTCTGAAGATCATGACGCGGAAGCTCTCATGACGCCGCTCGACGACGGCACGCCGCTGCCCGCGCTGCGCGAGGAGCTGCGGCTCGAGCCGGCCACGGCCGACCACGATGGTGCGCCGCGCTGGCGCTTCCACGATCCGCTGCGCCATCGCAACTTCCTGATCGGCGACGACGACGTCAAGCTCCTGTCGCTGTGGAGCTGCGGCTCCGTCGGCGCGTTGCGCCATTCGCTCGCAGAAGGCGGAGTCACGCTCGACCTGCGTCGACTCGGTGAGCTGATCGCCTTCCTCGAGAACAATTTCCTGGTCCAGCCGAAGATCGACGGCGGCGGCGCCGCGCTGTTCCGTACCGCGTCGACCCGCGAGTCCACCGGTCCGATGTGGCTGCTGCAACGCTACATGGGCATGCGTTTCGCGCTGTGGCATCCCCAGGCTTTCCTCAGGGCAGCACTGCCGTTCGTGACGGTCCTGCACTCGCGCACCGTGGTCGCGGCCTGGACGTTGGCGACGCTGCTCGGCTTCTTCCTGGTCGCGCCACAGTGGGATCAGTTCGTCGGCACGTTCAAGGAATTCCTCACGCCGGGCGGCGTGCTGGGCTACGGCGTCGTGCTGATCGCCCTGAAGTGCATCCACGAGCTCGGCCACGCGTTCGCGGCGACCTGGCAAGGCTGCCGCGTGGGCAGCATGGGCGTGTCGGTGATCATGGGCATGCCGATGCTCTACACCGAGACCACCGATGCGAGCCGGCTGCCGCGGCGCGGACAACGGATGTGGATCGCCGCGGGCGGCGTGCTGGCCGAATCGGTCGTGGCCGGGCTCGCGACCCTGGCCTGGGCGGTGCTGCCCGACGGCACGGCGCGCAGCATCGCCTTCGTGCTGGCGACGTCGAGCTGGCTGATGACGCTCACGATCAACCTCAACCCGTTCTCGCGCTTCGACGGCTACTACTTCGTCAGCGACGCGCTGGGCATCGAGAACCTCCAGTCGCGTGCGCTGGCCTACGCCGGCTGGGCCTGCGGTCGCCTGCTGTTCGGCAGCATCGAAGCGCCGCCCGAAGCCTTGACGCGACGCCGCGCGCTCGGCTTCGGGGCCTACGGCAGCCTGGTCTGGCTCTATCGTCTCGGCCTGTACACCGGGATGGCGGCGCTGGCCTACACCTTCCTGTTCAAGGCCGCGGGCGTGCTCGTCATGGCCTTCGAGTTGTGGGTGTTCGTCGTGAAGCCGCTGCTGCGCAAGGGTGGTCGCTGGTGGTCGCTTCGTGCGCGGGTGACGGAGCGACGACGACTGGTGCTGCTCGGCGCGGGTTGTGCAAGCGCGTTGCTGCTCGTGGCGCCGTTCGATCGCGGCGTGACGGTGCCCGTCATGCTGACCTGGCAACACGAGACGGTGCTGCAGTCTCCCGAGAACGCGCGGGTGCTCGAAATGATGATCCGGCCCGGTCAGTCCGTCACGGCCGGACAGGTGTTGCTGCGGCTCGAGTCGCCCGAGCTGGCCATCAAGCGGGCGTCGGCTCGCATCCATCGGCTGTCGGCCGGCGAGCGGCTCGACCGCATCTCGGGCGATGCCCGCGACCGGGCCGAGTCGACGGTGCTGGCGCGCGAACGCAACGAAGCGGATGCCGACCTGCAGGGCCTCGCCGACCGCGCGGCGCTGCTCGAACTGCGCGCGCCGGAAGACGGGGTGGTGGTCGACGTGCCCACGAACCTGCAGGCCGGACAATGGGTGCGGCCCGATCAGGTCCTCGCGCGCGTGCTCCACGGCACCGCGCGCGACGCGCGCGGCTTCGTCACCGAGCGCGAGCTGGCGCGATTGCGCCCCGGCGCCGGCGGCCGCTTCGTTCCGGAGGACCCGGCGATCCGATCGATGCCCGTCTCGCTGGTCACCGCCGAGCCCGACGCCGCCGAACAGATCGCACCGGCACCGTTGAGTTCGCTGCACGGCGGCACCATCGCCACGCAGGCCGACGCGAAGAACCGCGAAGTCCCCGTCGTCGCGCAGCATCGCGTCCGTTTCGTGGTCGAGGACCGAACGACGGGCGCCCGACACGGGTCGTCATCGACGCTGCCGGTTTCGCTGCGTGGCGAAGTGCGGGTCGACGCACGGCCGCAAAGCCTGCTGGACCAGGCGGGGCGCCAGTTGTGGCACCTGCTGATCATGGAGCTGCGCGACTGACGCGCGGGTTCGCAAACGACAGGCTCTCCACCTTTTCAGCTCGTCGTTCGGGAAGACGAGTTCCATCCGGACAGAACATCGCGCGTTACGACATGAACGATCCCCGAAACCACAGCCCTCGCCGTTTCCCGGGGATCAGCCTGACCGCGGCCGGCATCCTCGCGGCCCCGTGGGGGCTGGTTCCCGCGCGGGCCGCCGTGCCCGGCCGCGCGGGGATCGGCTTTCAGATGCCGCCGGACCAGAACCGTTTCAAGAAGAGATCGCTCGACGGACTCCACAAGCGCGACCGGCGCGGCTTCGGCTCCACGCCGGTCATCATCCCCGGGGCGGCGGGAGGCGTGGCGATCGAGACGGTCGCGCATGCCGACCCCGACGGCGGCACGTGCCTGATCGCGCCGAGCCTCGTGCCGATCATCATGAAACGACCGGTCGATCCGGCGGATACCCTGATCCCGGTCGCCGGCATCTGCGAGTGCGTGCCGGCATTCAGCGTGGGTCCGGCCGGGGCCGCGCGGGTCCTGGCGATGGCCGACGATGTCGAGTGGGTCTGCGCGAATCCGCGGCCGAACAGCTACGGCGTACGGGGCCTCGGGGCCGCGACGCACCACGTCGGCGCCGAGGTGAGCCGTCTCGCCGCCCCGATGTCCCGCGGCCGTTCCGTCCGACGCTCGTCCGCGGCCTGCGGACGCCATGCGGGGCGCGTCGTCGACCAGGCTCCCAACCGTCCCTTCGCGGAATGTGCGAAATGAACCACGAACAAGAACGAAATCGTCGACGCTTCGTCAAGACGGCCCTGACCGTCGCCGGCGCCATGGCATGCACCTGGGGCATGCCGCCGGCCCACGCCACCATGCCGGGGCGCGCGCTGATCGGCTTTCAGGTGCTGCCGTCCTGGATCCAGCTGCTCTCGACCATCCTGACGGAACTGCGAGGCGACTACGAACCCGATCTCGGGACCCGGGCGATCGTCGTCCCCGGCGCGGCGGGCATGCTGGCGCTCGAGACCATTCGCCGTTCGCCGCGAGACGGCGCCACCGTGCTGATCTCGCCCAGCAGCGTCCTGACGATGACGCCCGCCGTTCAGGGAGCGCGGGCGGATCCGGCCGACGAGGTGCTGCCCATCGCCGCCATCGGCACGATTCCATTCGGGTTCATCGTCGGCCCTGCCGTACCGGCCCGGATCGGCACCCTGTCCGAATACCTGGCGTGGGTGCGGACCAATCCCGCCGCCAACAGCTATGGCGTCCCCGGGCTCGGGACGGCGCCGCATTACGTCGGCACCGAGATGAGCCGCCTCGCCGACCTGTCGCTGCGCGCGGTCGGCTACAAAGGATCGCTCGCGCTCGCGGAAGACGTCGCCAACGGCAGCATTCCGGCCGGACTCACCGTCGTGCTCGGTCACGAGGACAGCGTCCGCTATCCGCAACTGCGTCTGCTGGCCGTGGCGGGCAGCCGGCGTCTGGCCGAGCTGCCCCATGTTCCGACGCTGCGGGAATCCGGCTTCGCCGAAACCTTTCCCGGCGAATCCCTCGGCTTTTTCCTGCCGAACGGAACACCCGAGGCGAAGATCCAGCAACTGACTGCCGCGATCCGCGCGGCATTGCAGACGAGCGCGGTGATGGCAGCCATGACCGCAGCGGTGATCGACCCGATGGCGGCGGCGAACGAGTCCTACGCGGCGACGATTTCAAACGAACGCAGCTCGTGGCGAGTGCTCGTCCGTCCTCAGGCCAGACCGTGACACGGCCCAATCGTCCCGACGCATATGCAGGACCTGACGAAAGGCGCCGTGCCGGCAGCGGTCACGGCGCGGCCGCCCGGTAGCGATGCGACCTGCTGCCCGTAGTGCGCACGCCCGACGGACATTCCCGGTGCGGGAGGGGTGACGGCGACGATCGCGGTCGCCGACGC
>CAZZWS010000029.1:11380-25614 GCA_964657795.1 Beijerinckiaceae bacterium | reverse complement strand
CGATCCCCGTCCCTCGCTTCCATCGCAAACGACCGCGCCGTCGCAATGGGCACCCTCCGGCGATGTCGCGCCGTTGAAGCCAGCATCGCATCGCCTCTCGATCATCGTCCCGATGTACAACGAGGCCGACAACGTCGCGCCGTTCGTGGCCCGGACCGAGGAAGCACTGGCCGGTTATCCGAGTCCGTGGGAGCTGATCCTCGTCGACGACGGCAGTACCGACGCGACCGTCGCCGAGATGCGGCGAGCCCGTTCGCGCTACGGGCCGCACGTGCGGCCGCTCGAACTGATGCGGAACTTCAAGCAGACTGCCGCGATGCAGGCCGGCGTCGACGCGGCGCGCGGCGATGTCATCGTCACGCTCGACGGCGACCTGCAGAACGATCCGGCCGACATCCCGCGCCTGGTCGCGCGCCTGCTCGACGAAGACCTCGACTGCGTCGCCGGCTGGCGTCAGGACCGGCAGGACAACCTGCTGCGGACCATCCCGTCGAAGATCGCCAACGCGCTGATCGCGCGGGTCGTCGGCGTGCGTCTCAACGACTACGGCTGCAGCCTCAAGGCATTCCGCGCCGATGTGCTGAAGAGCATCCGGCTGTATGGCGAGATGCATCGCTTCATCCCGGCGTGGCTCGCGACGGTGACCACGCCGCGTCGCATCGCCGAAGAACCGGTCACGCATCATCCGCGGGTGCACGGCGTGTCCAAGTACGGCATCTCGCGAACGTTCCGGGTGGTGCTCGACCTGATCTCGGTGTTCTTCTTCATGCGCTATCGCGCGCGGCCCGGCCATTTCTTCGGCGGCGTCGGCATGGCGCTGATCGCGCTCGGTGGAGCGATACTGACTTGGCTCGCCATCGTCAAGTTCGGCCTCGGCGAGCCGATCGGCGGGCGACCGCTGCTGCTGTTCGGATTCTTCAGCGTGATCGCCGGCGCGCAGTTCGTGTCGACGGGCGTACTGGCGGAAACGCTGGCGCGGATCTATTTCGAGTCGGGCGCGGCGGATCTGTACCAGGTGCGGCATCCGGAGGTGGTCGGGGACGGCGATGATTGGCGGGCGCCGGTGAAGAGCTGATGCCCGGAAGACATCGGAGTCGACGCCTGACGGCCGAGGGTTCCACTTGACCAACATCCACGCCCCCCTCTCGCGCCGCACGACCTGGCTCGCCTTCCTGCTGCCGCTAGCGCTGCTGCTGGTGCGCCTCGGTGGCGCGCCACTGTTCGACGTCGACGAAGGCGCGTTCGCCGAAGCGACGCGCGAGATGTTCGAGCGGCACGACTTTCTGTCGACCTATCTCAACGGTGCCGACCGCTTCGACAAGCCGATCCTGATCTACTGGTTGCAGGCCGTGTCGGTGCTGATCTTCGGGGTCGGCGAGTTCGCGTTCCGGCTGCCGTCGGTGATCGCGGCGGCGGTGTGGTGCCAGGCGGTCGCGGTCTTCGCCGCACCGCGCATCGGTACGCGCAACGCGTTGTTCGGCTGCGGCATCGCGGCCACCAGCCTCGGCGTGTTCGTGATCGGACGGGCGGCCACGGCCGACGCGTTGCTCAACGCGTTGCTCGCGCTCGCGCTGTTCGATGCGTGGCGCGTCGTCGAGCGGGTGATGAACGGCAACGAACTCGATCCGGCGATCAACACCGCCCTGAGCAAGCCGGCCCTCTACCGCGCGTACCTGTGGATCGCGCTCGGGGTATTGACCAAGGGCCCGGTCGCCGTGCTGATCCCGGTCGCGGCCGTCTTTCTCTACGCGATCGTCGGTCCGCTGCTGCACACGCGCGGCTCGTCGCGCTTCACCGTGCGCGATGCGTTGCGACTGTTCTTCGATCCGATCGGCTGGGCGATCCTGGTCGTCGTCGCGGCGCCGTGGTACGTCGCGGCGCTGGTCATCCACGGCCGCGAATTCATCGACGGCTTCCTGCTGCGTCATAACGTCGAGCGCTTCACCGGCACGCTGCAAGGGCACTCGGGCAGCGCCTTCTACTACGTGTTGATGGTGCCGCTGCTGCTGTGGCCGTGGCTCGCGTGGCTGCTGACCGCGATCGGCACGCTCGTCAGGTCGCTGCGCGCCCGCAGCCTCGATCCCCTGCGGGCGTTCCTCTGGCTGTGGTGCGTCTTCGTGATCGTCTTCTTCTCGCTGTCCGGAACCAAGCTGCCGCACTACGCGCTGTACGGTTGCACGCCGCTGTTCGTGCTGCTCGCGATTGAGCGCGAGCGCGTGCGTCATCTGTGGATCGCCTCGATCCCGGTACTGATGCTGGTCGCCTTCGTGATCGCGATGCCCGACCTGATCACGCACGCGGCGGCCGCCGGATGGATCAGGGACGCGTTCTATCGCGCGATGGCCGCTCGGGCCGATGTCGCGACGCCCGGCTTCTACCGACCGTTGGCCTGGACCGCGGCGGTGCTGGTGCTGATCGTGCTCGGATGGCCGCGTCGGCGACGCTCCGCACGACCCGTGGTCGACGACGCCCGTCGCGCACGTCGCGTCGCGACTCGCGTGCTCGAGGCCGCGGTGCTGACGACGTTCCTGCTCGCCGCACTCGGCGCACCGCTGCTCGGCGAGGTGCTGGAAGGACCGGTCAAGCGCGCCGCGCTGTCGGTGAAGAACCGCCCCGAAGCGGCGGTGACGTGGAACTTCCACATGCCGAGCTTCGCGGTCTATCGCGAGCGCGTCACGCCGATCGGCACGCCGGCGCCGGGTCAGCTCGGCCTGACGCGCATCGATCGTCTGCCGGCCGATGCCCACGTCGACAGGCTGTTCGAGGAAGGCGGCGTCGTGCTCGTTCGCAGGCGTCCCGACTGAAGCTGGCCGGGCGTGTCGACCGTCAGGTGGCGAGCTCGAAGGCTTCACGCGCCGCGGCGGGCTTGCGCTTCTCGATCAGGTTCGCGAGCAACAGCAGGAAGGCGCCGAACTGCGAGGCGGCCAGCCCGAGCAGCCGGCTGGTGCGTCGTGAGGCTTCGAGTTCGGCGAGGCGCGTGTCGAGTCCGGCTCGCCACTGGAGCAGCACCGGCACGCGGTTCTGGCCGAGCTCGATGATCTCCTTCTCGCGTTGCTTGACGCGGGTGAAGTTGTCGTATGAGGACGTGTCGGCCCGCGCCGTGTCGTTGAGCTGCGCATAGGCGTCGTAGGTCTTGCGGAAGTCGAGTTGCCCTTCCATGGCGAGCGCGCCGATCATGTTGCGCACCGGTGTCGCGCGGTCGAGGAAGTTGCCTTTCAGAAGAAGAGCGGCGAGATCGCGGCGGGCGGTGTTCTGCAGGCTCAGCATGAAGATCAGGTCGCCCTGCTGGTTCGCCACGAAGTAGTTCGACGCGATGCCGTTGAGCGACTCGATCTCGCGCGTGATGGTGGCTTTCTGCTCGTTCAGCTTCCGGAGTTCTTCGTCGCCCCGATCGACGAACGCGAACGACCAGATCGCACCGATCAGGCCGATGACGAAGCCGCCGATCAGGGCGAACCACTTTGCGGGACGCGTGAATTTTTCGATCATCGATGAAGTCGGTGAAGGGGACCGGCTGATCGGTCATCATGCCGTCGAATCCATCTGCCGTCGACGATACGGCTTCACGAACGCGAGCCATGTCCGATCAACATTACGACGTCGTCATCATCGGCTCCGGCCCCGGCGGCGCGACGATGGCCTGGAAGCTCGCGCAGACCGGCAAGCGCATCCTGCTGATCGAACGCGGCGGCTACCTGCCGCGCGAGCCGGCCAACTGGAACAGCCAGATCGTCTTCAACGACGCGCGCTACCAGACCAAGGAGATCTGGTACGGCGCCGACGGCAGGAGCTTCCATCCCGGCCTGCACTACTACGTCGGCGGCAACAGCAAGATGTACGGCGCGGTGCTGCTGAGGCTGCGCGAGCGCGACTTCGGCGAGGTGCGGCATGCCGATGGCCTGTCGCCGGCATGGCCGGTCGGCTACGACGTATTCGAGCCGTACTACCAGCAGGCCGAGGCGCTGTACCACGTGCACGGCCAGCGCGGCGAGGACCCGACCGAGCCCTGGTCCAGCGGGCCGTACGCGTATCCGCCGATCAAGCACGAGCCGCGCATCCAGCAGCTCTTCGACGGCCTTGTCGCGGCGGGCCATCGCCCGTTCCATCTGCCGGTCGGCGTGCTGCTCGACGAGGTCGACGGCGTGCCCACGCCGACGTCGCCGTGCATCAAGTGCGAGGCGTTCGACGGCTATCCGTGCGCTACCAACGGCAAGGCCGATGCACAGGTCATCTGCGTCGACCCGGCCGTGGCGACGCATCCCAACCTCACGTTGTGGACCGGGGCCTATGTCGACCGCCTGATCTCGGACGAGGCCGGTACGACGGTGACCGCCGTCTCGGTGCGACGCGACGGTGCGACGACAGCCGTGTCGGGCGACGTGATCGTCGTGGCATGCGGCGCGTTGTCGTCGGCGCTGTTGCTGCTGCGGTCGGCGAACGCCGCACATCCGGACGGCCTCGCGAACGGCTCCGGCCAGGTCGGTCGAAACTACATGCGGCACAACAATTCGACCGTGCTGTGCATCTCGCGCACGCCCAACCCGACGCGCTTCCAGAAGACGCTCGGCCTCAACGATTTCTACCATGGGGCCGATGACTGGGACTTCCCGCTCGGTCACATCCAGATGGTCGGCAAGTCCGACGGCGCGCAGATCCGCGGCGAGGGACTGCCGGGCTTCCTGCAATGGTTTCCCGACCAGCCGTTCGACTGGCTCGCGCATCACTCGGTCGACTTCTGGCTCACGTCGGAAGACCTGCCGCGACCGGAGAACCGCATCTTCTACGACGGTGATCGCGTGGTGCTCGACCTGAAGGAAAACAACCTGGAGGCCCATCGGCGCCTCCGCGCGAAGCTGCAGGGCATGACCTCCGCGCTCGATCTGCATCCGCACCTGTTCGATCGCAGCCTCTATCTGGGCAAGGACATCCCGATCGGCGGCACCGCGCACCAGGCGGGTACGCTGCGCTTCGGTACGGACCCGGCCACGTCGGTGCTCGACACCGACTGCAAGACCCATCAGCTCGACAACCTCTACGTCACCGACGCGAGCTTCTTCCCGTCGATCGGCGCGGTGAACCCGACGTTGACGATCATCGCCAACGCGTTGCGCGTCGCGGACCATCTCGCCAGCCGGCTGCGCTGAACGAAAACGATCAGTTCGACGGGTCGCCGCGACGAGGGCCACGAGCCCGGCGCATCATTTCGCACGAACAGGAGAGCAACGACATGCAGATCAAAGCCGCGGTGCTGAACCGCATCGGCGCCGAAGGCCCGTACGCGACCACGAAGCCGCTCACGATCACGCACGTCGAGCTCGACGGGCCCGGCGCCGGCGAGGTCCTGATCAAGGTCGTCGCGGCGGGGCTTTGCCACTCGGACCTCTCGGTCATCAACGGCAGCCGGCCACGCCCGATGCCGATGGCGCTGGGTCACGAGGCATCCGGCGTCGTCGAGGAACTCGGGCCGGGCGTGGACGACCTCGCCATCGGCGATCACGTCGTCATCGTCTTCGTGCCGAGCTGCGGCCATTGCGCGCCCTGCGCGGAAGGTCGGCCCGCGCTGTGCGAACCCGGCGCCGCGGCCAACGGCGCGGGTACGCTGTTGTCGGGCGCACGACGGCTGCATCGCGACGGCGCGGTCCTGAACCATCACCTCGGATGCTCGGTGTTCGCCGAGTACGCGACCGTATCGCGGCGCTCGCTGGTCAGGATCGACAAGACGATTCCTCTCGAACACGCGGCATTGTTCGGGTGCGCCGTGCTGACGGGCGTCGGGGCGGTCGTCAACACCGCGCAGGTGAAGCTCGGCGCATCGGTCGCGGTGATCGGTCTCGGCGGCGTGGGCCTGGCGGCACTGCTCGGCGCGCGGGCGGCCGGCGCGCGGCACATCGTCGCGGTCGACCTGTCCGACGACAAGCTCGCGCAGGCCCGGGCACTTGGCGCGACGCACACGTTCAACGCGGCGTCGCCCGATGCGGTCGAGGCCATCAAGGCGGCGACGAAGGGTGGCGTCGAGTGCGCGTTCGAGTTCGCAGGCGCGATCCGCGCGCTCGACCTCGCCTATCGCATCACGCGCCGGGGCGGCACCACGGTCACCGCGGGATTGCCGCCGCCCGACCAGACGCTGCCGCTGTCGGTCGTCAATCTCGTCGCGGAGGAGAGGACGCTGAAAGGCAGCTACATCGGCACCTGCGTCCCGTCGCGCGACATCCCGCATTACCTCGAGCTCTACGCGCAGGGCCGCCTGCCGGTCGACGCGCTGCTGTCGGGGCGTCTCGCGCTCGAAGACATCAACGAAGGCTTCGATCGTCTGCACGACGGCACGGCGGTGAGGCAGGTCGTGGTGTTCGACTGAGCCGGCTCGATCGATTCGAAGACGTTTCGCATCAGCGCTCCATCGCGATCCGTCCCTCGCGCGACCTGGATCGCGTCGCGACGACGAACACCGCGAATGCGGCGATCGTGGCGGCCGGCAAGGCCAGTTCGCCGTACAGCATGGCTTCCGTTCCGAAGCGGTCGTGCGCCCAGCCGTCGAAGCTCGTCATCAGCGCGATCGGCACGTTGGACAGCGACGCCATCAGATTGAAATTGGTGGCCGCTGATCGCTTGCCGATGGCTTCCAGGACGATCGCCGAATAGGCGGCATAACCGCAACCGATCACCGCGTTGTAGCCGAGCGTGAAGACGACGAACGCCGCGGGCGAGCGGGCGCTCCAGGCCATGGCGACCGCGACGATGCCGGCGATCAGGCCGAACAGGCAATAGGCCCGACCCGGGCTCATGCGGTCGCAGAGGTAGCCGCCCACCAGGGCCCCGACGGCGGACACGAGGCCGCCCACGACGCCGTTGACCAGCGCGACGAGATCGGCATCCGCATGCCATTCGCCGGCGATCGCCGGCCACGGCGCGGCGCCCGAGGCGATCGGCAGCACCATCAGCACGAGCGCCAGGGTGCCGACGCGCGAGCGTGCGACGTCGCGCACATCGCGGGCGACGCCCACCAGTTCGGTCCAGTAGGACGACGTCGACCGGGCGCGCCGCACCGTCGGGACGAAGCGCATGCAACCCCAGCAGGCGACGCAGATCGCCGCCAGCACCGCGCCCGACACCCACGCTTCGGCGACGTGTTGCGCCAGCAGCAGGCCGATCCCGCCCCCGACGCCGACGCCGCCGAGATTGCCCGCCTGCGACCAGCCGCTCACGCGGCCGCGCATCTCCGGCGGCACGCACTTCGCGAGAAAAATCTCCGACGACATGCTGACCAGCGTCGAGGCGGCCGACGACAGGACCGCCAGCATGGTGAGCATCGGCAACGCCTGCACCGTCGCCGGCAACAGGCTCATCGCGACAATCGTCGCGCCCACCCCCGTGGCGCCGAGCCCGTACCACAGCTTGGGGTTGCCGACGGTATCGACGATGGGAGCCCACAAGACCTTCCAGGTCTGCACCCAGAGCGTGGCGGCGATGATCGACGCGATCGCGAGCGTGCTCAGTCCGGCGCGACCGAGCAGGAACGCGAGGGTGACGCTGGCATAGCCGCTGCTGATGCCGAAGGGCGCGAACAACGGCAGGAAGAGCGCCGGCCTGCGGATCACGCCGGGCGCCGGCGGCAGGTCGCTGTCGAGGGTCGGCATAGTCGATGAGAGAGATCGAGGGAAATCAAAAATACTTCACACGTCAAGCATTGTCACGAACGTCAGCAGATGATGGTCGGGGTCGCGCAGCGTCACCGTCGCGGCGGTGGTCGCCACGAGGTGCTGCCCATACGCATCCACGATACGACCGAGCGCGGCATCGCCCGCGACCCCCAGGATCAACCGCGTGGCCGCGATGTCGTCGGTCGCCATCGGGCCGACGACGCGGTCGTGGTCGCCGCGATAGCCGAGCAATTCGACGTGCGGCGTCTCGTGCAGCGGCGGTGCGAGGCCGATCACGTCGACCGTCGCGTCGTCGATGTCGTCCATCCGCTGCTGTTCGATGCCGGCGTTCAGCGACCGGCTCGTCACGCGCAGGCCGAGGCCTCGATAGAAGGCGATGCTGCGCTTCACGTCCACGACCGAGAGCGCCGAATGATCGATGCGCACGAAGGGGTTGGCGTCCGGCTCCGCCGACGCGTCGGCGAACATCAGGAATTCGAGCGGATGCCCCTGGGGATCGCGGAACTTGAACGCGGTCACGCCGCCGCTGCTAGCCGGCAACCGCTCCGGTCCGTCGCGCGAGATCGGCGACCACGCATCGGACCTGTCGAGCGCGGCCATCGCGCGCGGCATGTCGCGCACGACGATCGCGCAGTGCTGGAACAACGGACTCCATCCCGCGACACGACGGGGATAGGGTCGCGCATCCCCACCGACCTCTACCAGATCGACACGGACGCCGCCCAGCCGCAACGCGACGCCGTCGTCGCCGCCGACACGGGTGAAGCCGAGCGTGTCGACATAGAACCGCGCGAGCTTCCGCGCGTCGAACGTGTTCAACGCGATGCCGATCAGGCGTTCGACCCCGCTCACGGCCCCGCGCCGCCGCGACGGTCCGGGGGGGATCGCGCACCGCGCGCCCACGCGCAGCCGCCCGCGGTGGCGATCGCATGGATCGATCACCGCGCGGGCATGTCGTACGGATGCGTCGACGAGAAGGGATGCTCGACGAAAGCATCGACCGCGGACGCCGTGGCGCCGAACGTGATCAGCAGGAAGCCGCCGGCCACCGCGACGTTCTTCCAGAAGTCCCAGAACAGGCCGCGTGCGCGGCTGCTTTGCTTGTTCCAGAAATCGCCGGGCTTCCAGAAAGCCTTCCACAGCAAGGCGGTGACCATGCAATACCCGGCCAGGACGAGTGCGGCGAAGCGATCGCAGACGCCGGTCAGGACCGCCAGCGACATGAGGACCTCGATGCACAGGCCGCCGACGATCGCCGCGGTCGCGAACGGCTTCGACGGGAACGATTCACGGGCCTGACCCACGGCCGCATCGAACTCGAGCATCTTGTCGAGCGCGCTGAACGGCAGGAACAGCGCGACGAGCAGCAGCCGGACGCCGAAGGCGACGAGAAGGTTCAGCATGTCGTGAGGGGTTCGACGATCGGAGACGCCGCGGAGCCGGTACGATGGGCGTTGCCTGATCCTGGCAACGACGGCACCGTCTGGTTATAGCGCAATCGGCGGCGGTCGCCAGTCTTCATCCACTCGGGAAAGCAGCTTTCCTTGAAGATCGAAACTCCCAGTGAACCGCCGATCGCCGTCCGCGATACCGCGGAAGCCCGCCGCCTCGCTCAGCTCGACTACGGCGCCGACTGGCGCGCCTGGGGTCCCTACCTCAGCGAGCGGCAGTGGGGCACGGTGCGCGAGGACTACAGCGCCGACGGCGACGCGTGGACCTACTTCCCGCACGACGAAGCGCGCAGCCGCGCTTATCGCTGGGGAGAGGACGGCATCGGCGGCTTCTCGGACAACCAGCTCAAGCTGTGCCTCGCGATGGCGTTCTGGAACGAGCGCGATCCGATCCTGAAGGAACGTCTGTTCGGCCTCGACAACGCGCAGGGCAACCACGGCGAGGACGTGAAGGAGCTGTACTACTTCGTCGACGGACTGCCGTCGCATGCCTACATGCGGATGGTCTACAAGTATCCGCAGGACGCCTATCCGTACGAGCAGCTGGTCAGGGAGAACGCGAAGCGCGGTCTCGAGGATCGCGAATACGAACTGGTCGACACCGGCATCTTCGACGACCGCCGCTACTTCGACATCGTCATCGAGTACGCGAAGGCGACGCCCGACGACATCCTGCTGCGCGTGACCGCGACCAATCGCGGCGACAAGCGGGCGCCGTTGCACCTGATCCCTCAACTGTGGGCGCGCAACACGTGGGCGTGGCACAAGGGTCGCAAGAAGTCGCGCATCGATCGCGACTGGGCCGGCGAGATCCGCGCGCAGGTCACCGACCATCTCGCGATGCGCCTCGCGCACGACGGCGACCCGGAGCTGCTGTTCTGCGACAACGACAGCAACACCAACCTGCTGTTCGGAACCGACGTGCGGGGTTATTTCAAGGACGGCATCAACGACTACATCGTCGACGGCAAGACCGATGCGGTGAATC
Organism: Beijerinckiaceae bacterium; assembly: GCA_964657795.1. Lineage (GTDB taxonomy): Bacteria > Pseudomonadota > Gammaproteobacteria > Burkholderiales > Burkholderiaceae_D > CAHJXF01. The sequence continues at coordinate 15,517 of CAZZWS010000029.1, read as the reverse complement.
CGCTGGAGTTCGGCAGCAAGGCCGCCGCGCACTACCGCTTCGACATCGAGCCCGGCGCGAGCGCGACGATCCGTCTCAGGTTGCGTCCCGACGACGGCACGTCCATCGGCAGGATCGTCGCCGCCGGATTCGACTGGCTCATGGGTATGCGTCGGACCGAATGCGACGCGTTCTACGCAGCGCTGCAACGCGACGTGGCCGGCGCCGACGAGCGGCTCGTGCAGCGCCAGGCGTTCGCGGGCCTGCTGTGGGGCAAGCAGTATTACGGATACGACGTCAGGCGCTGGCTGCGCGGCGACTCGACGATGCCGCCGCCCCCCGCGGACCGCAAGGACATCCGCAACGACGACTGGCGGCACCTCGTCCTGTCGGACGTGATCTCGATGCCCGACAACTGGGAATACCCGTGGTTCGCTAGTTGGGACCTGGCGTTCCACTGCATCGCGTTCGCGCTGATCGATCCGGCCTTCGCCAAGGCGCAGCTCGTGCTGCTGCTGCAGGCCCGTTCGCAGCATCCCAACGGCGAACTGCCCGCCTACGAGTGGGACCTCGACGCGGCCAACCCGCCGACGCAGGCCTTCGCCGCGCTGCAGATCTACGAGATCGACAGGAACCAGGGCGGCACCAACGACCTCGCGTTCCTCGAACGCGTCTTCCACAAGCTCGCGCTCAACTTCACGTGGTGGGTCAATCGCGAGGACAAGCAGGGCCGCAACATCTTCCAGGGCGGCTTCCTCGGCCTCGACAACATCGCGCTGTTCGATCGCAGCGTGCCGATGCGCGACGGCTCGCACATCGACCAGTCCGACGCCACCGCATGGATGGCGATGTACGCGCTCAACCTGATGCGCATCGCGATGGAGCTCGCGTTGCACAACCCGGTCTACGAAGACCTCGCGACCAAGTTCTTCGAGCACTTCCTGTACATCGCGGAAGCCATGCACGGGCCCGACGGGGTCGGCCATTCGGGCCTGTGGGACGACAACGACGGCTTCTACTACGACGTGCTGCAGAAGCCGGGCGATGCGCCGGTGCCGCTACGCGTGCGATCGATGGTCGGCCTGATCCCGCTATTGGCCGTGGAGGTGCTGAGCAACGACAACCTGCGCGAGCTGCCGCAGTTCCAGGAACGCATGCGCTGGTTCCTCGCGCAGCGTCCCGAACTCGCGCGGCTGGTCTCGCACTGGAGCGACCGGAACCAGCGCGACCTCGGCTTGCTGGCGCTGATGCGACGCGATCGCATGAACCGCGTGCTCGCGCGCATGCTCGACGAGGCCGAATTCCTGTCGGACCACGGCGTGCGGTCGGTGTCGAAGTACCACCTCGCGCATCCGTTCACGCTCGTGCAGAAGGACCAGTCGCGGTCCATCACGTACGAGCCGGGCGAGGGCCGCACGCGCCTGTACGGCGGCAACTCCAACTGGCGCGGCCCGATCTGGATGCCGCTCAACTACATGCTGATCCAGTCGCTCTACAAGTTCCACGCTTACTACGGCCCCGACCATCGCATCGAATATCCGTCGGGTTCGGGCGTGCTGATGAACCTGCAGGAGATCGGACTCGCGCTGACCGAGCGCCTGACGCGACTCTTCCTGAAGGACGAACAGGGCCGTCGCGTCATGCTCGGCGATAGTCCGATCGAACAGGACGACCCGCACTTCAGGGACCTGCTGCTGTTCCCGGAATACTTCCACGGCGACAACGGCCGCGGTCTCGGCGCCACGCACCAGACCGGCTGGACCGCGTTGATCGCCGTGCTCCTGCATCCCCGTGATCGCCTGATGCAGCAGGCCACGACCGCGGCACCCGCCGACGGCGACGAACCCGACACAGGAGCTTCTTCATGAGCGACACGACCCCGGGCGCGCCGCCGGCCGCGATGACCAACATCGAATCCCCCGAACTGCGCACGCCCGACGCCGAGGTCGCACCGAAGCCGCCTTACTTTCCGGCCCTGACCGGACAGCCGGCGCTCGTCACCGGCGCCAACTCGGGGATCGGCAAGGCGGTGGCGCTCGGCCTCGCGAAGGCGGGTGCCGACGTCGTCGTCAACTACGTCACGGATCCGGCGTCCGCCGACGAGGTGTGCCAGGAGATCCTCGCGATGGGTCGTCGTGCGATCGCGGTGCAGGCCGACGTCAGCGTCGAGGCGGACGTCATCGCGATGTTCGCGCAGGCCGTCGCGGCGTTCGGCACGCTGCACATCGTCGTCAGCAACGCGGGCCTGCAACGCGACTCGGCGTTCGATACGATGACGCTCGATCAATGGAACAAGGTGATCTCGGTCAACCTCACCGGCCAGTTCCTGTGCGCGCGCGAAGCGGTCCGCGAATTCAAGCGGCGCGGCATGGATCGCTCCGTGTCGATCGCGGCGGGCAAGATCATCTGCATGAGCTCGGTCCATCAGCAGATTCCTTGGGGCGGCCACGTCAACTACGCGGCTTCGAAGGGCGGAATCATGATGATGATGAAGAGCATCGCGCAGGAGCTCGCGCCGCAGCGCATCCGCGTCAACGCCATCGCGCCCGGCGCCATCCGCACGCCGATCAACACGGCGGCGTGGGACACCCCCGCGGCCTACGAGAGCCTGATGACGCTGGTGCCGTACAACCGCATCGGCGAGCCCGACGACATCGCGCAGGCGGCCGTGTGGCTCGCGTCCGACGCCGCGGACTACGTGACCGGCACCACGCTGTTCGTCGATGGCGGCATGACGTTGTACCCGGGCTTCTCCACCGGCGGCTGATCGATGGAACCCGCAGCGACCCACGGATCCGCCGACGCGTCGATGTCGACCACGGCCGTCAAGATCAAGGTCACGATCGCGCAGCCGTTCGTGATCGCGGGCCAACCGTTTTCACTGACGACCTCGCTGGAGAATGCGCACGAGGAACTGATCGAGGTCGTCGAGTTCCTCTATCACATCCCGTATCAGGTCCAGTGGATCATGGACGTGAAGTACGACGCGGCGTTCGAGGAGTCGCGCAGCGCCAACCTCGTCCGTCGACTGATGCGCGCGAGTGCGTGGCGCGCGGCCGCGCAACCGCCCGGACAGGTCATGCAGTTCGCGAACATGAAGTCGCCGGGTACGCCGATCGTGACTGTCCTTCCCGCGCAGACGACGAGCTACTCGTTCAAGGCGCTGGTCCCGCAGTGGCTCTTCGTGTCGGGCGGGGAACTGGTCTTCCCGGGGCGCATCACGTATCGCTACAAGGGCGCGCTGCACAGCGCTCCGTTCGAGGTGAGGCTGACGATGCGGCCGCCTCTGCGATCGAACGGGATCGGGGCGCTGCTCGGTGCAGTCCTCGGCACGAGCGCCAAGATGCTGAAGGATCAGCAAGGCGCCGGGATGTCTCCCGGCTTCGGCATCGAGTTCGTGGCGGCGACGGTGCTCGCGGCGATCCTCTCGGTCATCGCCATCGTCTACTCGTCGCGGCGCACGGGCGAGTCGCAGCCGATCCTCACGGTCGAGGATTTCTGGGGCGGTCTGATCGTGGGCTTCATGATCGGATACCTGGGCCACGAGTTCTTCCAGAAGATCGTGCCGATCGGCTGATGTGCGTCCGCCGAGGGCCGTCGGCGCGGCAGGGCTGTAGGCGCATCGCGGAATCGAAGGCTTCGGCAGTCATCGTGGGGAACTGTGGACGCCGTGGCGATTCGGACGGCTTCGAGACCTTCACAAGAGACGCCTCAAGATGACTCCATCCACCACATTCCTTCCATCGATCCGCCGCAGCGTCGCCTTCGGCGCTCTCGTCGTGTCCGCCGTATCGCTGTCGGCTTGCGCCACGCAGGGCGAGCCGCCCGTGGCCGGTCTGGCCGTCGCGCGCACGTCGGTCACGCAGGCGGATGCCGCCGGCGCCGCGCAACTCGCGCCGGTCGAATACCTGTCGGCCCGCGACAAGCTGACGCGTGCCGACGCCGCCATGCAGAACGGTCGCTACAACGATGCGCGCGCGTTGAGCGAAGAGGCGACCGCCGACGCGGACCTGGCCGAACGCAAGGCCCGCGCGATGAAGGCCACCAATGCGGCGACGGAACTGCAGCGGTCCAACGCCGTGCTCGGCAACGAGCTCGATCGCGCGACCACGCGCCCCTGAGCGCCACCGTTCGCTTTGGACGACCTTCTGGACGACC
>CAZZWS010000029.1:0-11370 GCA_964657795.1 Beijerinckiaceae bacterium | reverse complement strand
TCCCCGATGCGGCTTCGTCGCCGCACCGCCCACTCCTTCGGATGACCCTCCCATGAATCGCTCCCTTCGCGCGCCCGTCGCGCTCACGATCCTCGCCACGGTCCTGCTCGGCGCCTGCGCCACCCCGTTGCCCAACACCAACCTCGAGTCCGCGCGTTCCGCATACACCAGCGCCGCCGCCGATCCGCTGGTCGCGCAAGCCGCCCCGCGTGAATTGACGCTGGCGCAGCAGGACCTCGCACGCGGCGACGCGGCATTCAAGGACAAGCAGGACGCCGCCACCGTCGATCACTACGCCTATCTCGCGACCCAGCGCACGAAGGCGGCGGTCGAGTCGGCGCGTGCCGTGAGCGCCGATCGGGCCGCGAGCGACGCGCAGACCCAGCGCGACCGCATCGTGCTCGCGTCGCGCACGCGGGAGGCCGAGCAGGCCCGCATCGCGGCCGATCAGGCGCGCTTGCAGGCCAACGCCGCGACGCAGGTCGCGGTCGCGTCGCAGCAGCAGGCGGCGGCGCTGCAGGACCAACTCGCCGCGCTGCAGGCCAAGCAGACCGATCGCGGGATGGTGCTGACGCTGGGCGACGTGCTGTTCGACACCGGCAAGGCCTCGTTGAAGCCGGGCGCCATGCGGACCATCGACGATCTCGCGGCATTCATGCAGCAGCATCCCGAACGCAGGGTGCTGATCGAGGGCTACACCGACAGCGTCGGCAGCGAAAGCGTGAACCAGGACCTGTCCGAGCGTCGTGCCAATGCGGTCCGCGATGCGCTCGCGTTGCGCAACGTGGCCTTCGATCGCGTGCAGGTACACGGATTGGGCGAGCGCTATCCGGTCGCCAGCAACGACACCAGCGCGGGCCGCCAGCAGAATCGTCGCGTCGAGGTCGTGTTCTCGGGCGATGCCGGGACGTTCCAGTCGCCGCGCAGCTGATCGATCAACGTCCGGTGGGCGCGCTACGCCGATCGTCGAGCCGGATCGGCTCGGGAATCCGGTAGCCGTAGCGCACCGCGGTCATCTCCGCGAGGATCGCCACCGCGATCTCGGGCGGCGTGCGGGCGCCGTTCTTGATGCCGACCGGTCCGTGCAAACGCGCGATCTGCGCGGACGTGACGTCGAACTCCAGCAGTCGCTCCCGCCTGCGCTCCTGGTTCTTCTTCGAGCCGATCGCCCCGACGTAGAACGCGTCTCCCTTCAATGCCTCCATCAACGCGAGGTCGTCGAGCTTGGGGTCGTGCGTCAACGCGACGACGGCGCTGTGCGCGTCCGCGCGCATCGCGATGACCGCGTCGTCCGGCATCTCGGTGGTCAGCGTCGCGCCGTCGACCTGCCACTGCGCGGTGTATTCCTCGCGCGGGTCGCAGACGATGACGCGGTAGTCGAGCGCCTGCGCCATCCGCGCGAGGTAGAGCGTCATCTGGCCGGCGCCGATGATCATCAGCCGCCAGCTCGGTCCGTGCAGCGTCGACATCGTGCGATCGGTCAGGACGAGCGTCTCGCCGGCGCGATCGAACTCGTCCGCGTCCTGCAACGTCACGCCGCCGTCGACGAGGTCCAGGTCGCGTCGCACGCGATGGCCCTGCTCGATGGCATCGGTGAGCGCCTCGATTCGCGAGTGCGCGGCGACCGGTTCCATCACGAGCTCGATGGTGCCGCCGCAGGGCAGTCCGAAGCGGTTCGCTTCGTCCGCGCTGATGCCGTACTTGAGCCGCACGGGACGGGACGAGGGCAGTCCGTCGCCATCGCGCGCACGGACCTTTTCGACGAGGTCGTCCTCGATGCAGCCCCCGGACACCGAACCCGCGATGCTGGCCTGCCCCGCGTCGTCCTCACCGATGGCGACGATGGCCCCGACCGGTCGCGGCGCTGATCCCCATGTGCGGACGATGGTGCCCATGGTCACGCGACGTCCTTCGGTGCGCCAGGCGACGATGGTCTTCAGCACGTTGAGGTCGACGTTGTCCATGGCTGCAATGATTGTTCCGGGCAAATGAGAGTGTGGCGTGCGGACGGCGATGCGAGCGCAGCATCCACGCGCAGCCTGCATGCCGCGGCGTGCGCCCGGGTGGCGTATCGGCGCTGATCGTCGTCGGACGTGCGCCCGCCTATTCATCGGTCAGGCGCGCAGTCGCTCATTTTCGATGACGTTGCCCTTGCGTACCCACGCCGTTTGGTCGATTGTCGGGGATTGCGTGCGCGTCCTTGCGACCGCACGCGCGCATGCGAAAAAACGGACCGGCGCGGTTTCGAAAACGGCGCCGGGGTAGCATCGCTGCACGCGCCGGCCTTCAGGTCTCCACTCATCGGTCTCCAATGGCCTCGCTTTGATCAACCCGTCGCTGAACTTGTCGTCTCGCCTCGCCCCGTCCGCCGCATGTCCATGACCGAGCGGAACATCGACACCGAAGACATGGACGCGGACCCCGTCGAACAGAGCGCGCTCGATTTCCCGGTCGTCGGCATCGGCGCGTCGGCCGGCGGCATCGCGGCGTTGACCGCATTCTTCGAGCACATGCCGCGCGACCCGGGCATGGCGTTCGTGGTCGTGATGCATCTCTCGCCGAACCACGAGAGCCATGCCAGCGAGATTCTTCAGCGCAGCACGCCGCTGACGGTCACGCAGGTCCTGCAGACCACGAAGATCGAGATCGACCACGTCTACGTCATTCCGCCGGCGAAGGATCTGAAGATGGACGATGGCCATCTGCGGCTGTCGGACCAGACCCGCGTCAACGGCCGGCCGGGCGGTATCGACGTCTTCTTCCGCACGCTGGGCGAAGCGCATTCGACGCACGCGTTCGGCGTCGTCCTGTCCGGCACGGGCAACGACGGCGCGATCGGCCTCAAGGCGTTGAAGGAACACGGCGGCGTGTCGATCGCCCAGGATCCCGACGAAGCCGAGCACGGCGGCATGCCGCGGGCCGCCATCGCCGCCGGCGTCGTCGACTTCGTGCTGCCGGTCGCCGGGATTCCCGAACGTCTCGTCGCGTTGTGGCACAACGCGAGGCGCATCCGCATCCCGTGCCTGGCCCTGGCCGCGACGCCCCGGCCCGGGGACGATCGCGCCGAGTCGGTCGACGGAGCCGAAGCCGCTCTCAAAGACGTGCTGTCGATGCTGCACGTGCGGACCCGTCACGATTTTCGTCGCTACAAGCGCGGCACGGTGCTGCGGCGCATCGAGCGTCGCATGCAGGTCAACACCATTGCCGACCTGCCCGGCTACCGCGACTTCCTTCGCGAGAACGAGACCGAGACCGCGCCGCTGCTGCAGGACATGCTGATCAGCGTGACCAATTTCTTTCGCGATCCCGAAGCGTTCGACGCGCTGGCACACGATGCCATCGCACCGCTGATCGAGCGGCGCGGCGATGCCGATCCGATCCGCGTGTGGGTGCCCGGCTGCGCTACGGGCGAAGAGGCCTATTCGATCGCGATGCTGCTGCGCGAACAGTGCGATCGATTTTCACGCAGCAACGAGATCCAGGTCTTCGCGACGGACATCGACGAGCGCGCCATCGCCGTCGCGCGGACCGGTGCGTACCCGACGGCCATCGCGAACGATCTCACGCCACTGCGGCTGCGGCGCTTCTTCCGGCGCGACGGCGACGAGTACCAGGTCACGAAGCTGATCCGCGACACGGTGCTGTTCGCGTCGCACAACGTGCTGCGCGACCCACCGTTCTCGCGCCTCGATCTGATCTGCTGCCGCAATCTGCTGATCTATCTCAACCACGACGCGCAGACGTCCGTGCTCGAGACGTTCCGCTTCGCGCTGAAGCCGTCGGGCTTCCTCTTCCTCGGATCGTCCGAATCGAGCGACACGCTCGACAACGCGTTCGTGCCGCTCAACAAGAAGCAGCGCGTCTATCGGCTCAATCCGAGCGACGTGCAGCCGCAGCGCATCCGCACGCTGCCGGCCACCCCGTACGTGCGACCGGTCGGCGTCGACGGTCTGCCGGGCGAGCGTCGCGTGCAGTCGTTCGCGGAACTGCATCAGCACGCGCTGGAACTCCATGCGCCGCCGAGCGTGCTGATCGACAGCCGCAACCTCATCCTGCACCTGTCGCCGGGCGTCGGACGCTATCTCGAACACGGCAGCGGCAAGCCGTCGCACGACCTCGTCGGCAACGCCGCGCCGGCGCTGCGGCTCGAGCTGCGCGCCGCCTTGTTCCGGCGTTCGCAGACCAATGAGGAGGTCGTCGTTCGCGGCATCCGGTCGCGCGGCATCGACGGCCCGATCCTCGTCGACCTGTTCGTCTATCCGCTGCGCGACGCGAACGGTCAACCCGGCGACATGACGATGGTGATGTTCGGTGAGCGCGCGCCCGAAAGCGCCGACGCTCCCGGGGTCGAGAAGGGAACCGACCCGGTGCTCGTGCATCGGCTCGAGAGCGAGCTCGACCAGCTCAAGTCCCATCTGCAGGACACGATGGACCGGTCCAACGCCTCGACGGAGGACCTCAAGGCCTCCAACGAAGAGCTGCAGGCCATGAACGAGGAGCTGCGTTCCGCGACCGAGGAACTCGAGACCAGCAAGGAGGAGCTGCAGTCGATCAACGAGGAGCTGACGACGGTCAACGACGAGCTCAAGGAGAAGGTCGACGAGACCGCCAAGATCAACGACGACCTGCAGAACCTGATCGCGTCGACCGACATCGCGGTGGTGTTCGTCGATGCGGCGATGTGCATCAAGCGCTTCACGCCGCGCGCCACCGATCTCTTCAACCTGATCCCGTCCGACATCGGCCGTCCGTTGTCGGACGTCAAGCATCGCTTCGACGGGACCGATCCGGTCGCCGACGCCGAAGAGACCTTCCGCAATCTCAAGCCGCACGAGAGCGAGGTCCGCAGCCGTGACGGTCGCCATTACTTCGCGCGCGTGCTGCCGTATCGCACGGTCGAGGACCGCATCGACGGTGCCATCCTCACCTACATCGACATCACGAGCCGTCGCGAAGCCGAAGCCGAGGCCTATCGCATCAAGCAGCGCCTGCGGCAGGCGGCCGAGTCGACGCGCGACTTCGCCATCATCACGATGGACGACGGCGGGGTGATCCGCGCGTGGAACCTCGGGGCGCAACGCACCTTCGGGTACACCGAAGCGGAAGCGATCGGTCGCAGCATCGACATGATCTTCTCGCCGGAAGACCGCGCCGAGGGCGCGCCGGCCGAGGAGCGGCGACTGGCGCGCGAGACCGGCCGTTCGGAGGACGAACGCTGGCACATGCGCAAGGACGGTTCGCGCTTCTACTGCAGCGGCGTGATGTCGCTCGTCGAAGACGGCGATGCGACGGGCTTCTCCAAGATCGCGCGCGACATGACGGGCAGCAAGATCCTGGAGGCTCGTCGCGAAGCGCAACTGTCGCTCGAGACCGCGACGCGCATCGAGGCGGAGGCGTCCAACCGGCTGAAGGACGAGTTCCTCGCCGTGATGTCGCACGAGCTCAAGCATCCCCTCAACCTGATCCACATCAACGCGGAACTGCTGACGCGCACGCCCGAGGTCGCCAAGCTGCCGGTGGTCCGACGCGCCGCCGAGACGATCCGTCAGACCGTCGCCAACCAGGCGAAGATCATCGACGACCTGCTCGATCTGTCGCGCGCCCGCACCGGCAAGATGACGTTGACGCTGTCGCCGCTGCGCTTCGACGAAATCATCCGCGGCATCGTCGAGGCGACCACGGCGGAAGCGACGGCCAAAGGCATCGCCCTGTCGTTCGCGGTGGAACCGGCGGCGGGCATCACCGTCAGCGGCGACCGCGTCCGGCTCGAACAGATCGTGTGGAACCTCGTCAGCAATGCGCTCAAGTTCACGGCCGGTGGCGGCAGGGTCGCGCTGAAGCTCCGCATGGAAGGCGACAAGGCCCGCCTCGATGTCGAGGACAGCGGCCGCGGCATCGCTCCGCAGTTCCTCGGCCGTGTCTTCGCGATGTTCCAGCAGGAGACGCGTGCCTACACGCAGGGCGAGGGCGGCATGGGCATCGGCCTCGCGCTCGTCAAGGAACTGACCGAGGCGCAGGGCGGACAGGTCGCCGTGCACTCCGACGGCGTCGGCAAGGGCACCGCGTTCACCATCTGGCTGCAACTGGCGGACGGCTCGTGGGATGCCGCGCAAGGTCACGGCGCCGTCGACAATCCACTCGAACGACTGCGTGTCCTGCTGGTCGACGACTCGCGCGAGATCCTCGACGTGGTCGCCGAACTGATGGACCTCGAAGGCGCGATCGTGACCGCGTGCGACAACGGTGCGTCCGCGTTGAAGCAGCTCAGGGACAATGACTTCGACGTGTTGATCTCGGACATCGGCATGCCCGGCATGGACGGCTATCAGTTGATCAACGAGGTCCGCAGCGGCGAGCGGAACCGCGACGTCCCGGCCATCGCGCTGACCGGATTCGGTCGGGCCGGCGACACGCAACGCGCGATGTCCGTGGGCTTCAACGCGCACCTGCCCAAGCCGACGTCGATCGACGACCTCAAGGCGATGCTGACCAGCATGGGCATCCGCGGGTCGGACCATTGAGCGGCCTCGCATGCGACTGAAGGGAGACCAGGTGTTGCCGGTGCCGCTGGACGAGGCGTGGCGCGCGCTCAACGACACCGAGCTGCTGAAGACCGCCATTCCGGGCTGCGAATCGATCACGCTGATCACGGCCGGCAGCGCCGACGACTTCGCCGGGCGCACCTACGACCTGCGGATGAACGTCAGCGCCGGCCCGGTCGAGGTGCCGATCCGCGGCACGCTGGCGTTGCTCAACCTGCGCCCGCCCCGCGCGTACACGTTGCACTTCGCGGGAGATGCGGGGAGCGCGGGCTTCGGCGAGGCGACGGCCGCCATCGAACTGACGCGGCTGGACGAACACGCGACGCGACTGGTCTACGACGCGGATGTCTCGGTCGGCGGCCGCGTCGCCAAGGTGGGATCGCTGATCCTCGGCATCGCGGCACGCCGCGGCATGCGTCGTTTCTTCGAAGGCTTCGGCGAGCTTCTGAGGAAGCGCGACGCGGAGGACTGACCAACCGGAGGGCGGCTCAACGGATCAGCGTCATCCGGTGGTCGGGTCGACCGACGAAGGGGTCGAGCGACGGCGACGATGCGACGCCTTCACGTGACACGGCGGCCGCCACCGCGTTGGGCCCCAGCGACGAGGCCGGACACGAGCCGGTCTGCTGATACGCCAGCGTCGCCGCGAGGCGGCCTTCGAGCGGGTCGCCGAGCTGATGGCCGAAGTCGTCGGCGACGGTGCAGGTGGGCGCGAACCCGTTGGTGTACGCGCCGAAGTCGACGTTGTTGACGCCCTGGAACTGGATCGCGAAGAACGCGTCGGCGCAGTTGTTGGCCTGCACGAATCCATAGGGCTTGCCGCAAGTCGTGCCGCCGATGCGGATCACCGAGATGAACGGCGTCAGCCCGTTGATGACCGACTCGCTCGCGGAACAGGTGCCCGGCGCCGTGATGACGAAGACGCGCGGCAGGCTCAGCGTGGGCAGGGGCTGCCCGGTCGTCGACGTCATCTGGAAGCCCTGCGTGCTGTTCTTCTCGGGATGCTTGTCGTTGTAGAGCAGCTTCTCGAACGCGGCGCCGGCCGTGATCCGCGTCCCGCCCAGCATGTAGGCGAGCTCGCTCGCGATGTAGAGGAAACCGCCGCCGTTGTAGCGCAGGTCGATGACCACGTCGCTGACGTTGGCCGCCTTGAACGACGCGATGGCGTTGATCAGCTCGTTCTCGGACGTCGCGATGTGATCGTTGAACAGCATGTAGCCGATCTTCGGCGACGACGCGTTCGCGCTGCTGGCCAGGATCACCTGCGCGAGCGGCACCGGGTCTTCGGTGATGGTCGTCGAGGCCACGGTCACCGTGCGCGCGGCGGTCTGGCCGGCGTCGACGATGCCCATCGTGACCGACGTGCCGACCGACGTCGGGAACAGCAACGCGTTGAGCTGCGTCGTGCTCAAGGACCCGACTGCCGTGCCGTTGAGCGTGGTGATCTGTGCGCCGCGGGCGACATTCTGCACCGCCAGCGGACCGCCGACATTGACGTAGCCGATGCGCAGGGCGTTGTTGGCGTCGAGCTTGAAGACCGCGCCGAAGCCGATGTCCTGGCCCTGGTTGAAGAACGCGTCGGCGACCGACTGCGGCTCGACGAACGAGAAGCGATCCTTGGACGTGACCAGCAGCGCGCTGAAGTAGGCCTCGGGTGTCGCGTACGCGTTGGGGTCGACGGCGACGATGTCGCGATAGAACAGGTACACGTCGTTGAGATACGCGGAGATCCAGGCCTTCTCGCCGGCGACCGTGCAGATGTTGGCGAGCGACGCGACCGTCGCACTGGACGATGCCGCGGTCGATGCGGTGGACCCGGTCGAGCTGCCGGAGTCGCCGCTGCCACCGCAAGCCACTAGCAGCGCCGACATCGCCGCGAGGGACAGGAGCTTGAACGATGGAAGGCGAGAAGTGGACATGGGCGGATCCTGATACGCGACTGCCTGCGAGGTGGTTTCAGCGCTTCGGCGACAGCATCGTGCCGCGGCACTTCGCGCTGCCGCAGAAGCACGCGAACTGCTTCTTGAGCGTCGGCGTGTAGCGCTCGTCGAGCGTGAGGCCGTAGTTGTAGACCAGCTCCTCGCCCTCCGCGATGTCACGCAGCGCGACGATGTAGATCTGTGTCTTGCCCTTGACGTCGACCATGTCGGCTTCGCAGTTGGGCTCGCACGAGTGGTTCATGAAGCGCGAGAAGTCGCCGCCCACGTTGCCGTCGATGACGGTGTCGTCGTCGATGCTGAAGTAGAACGTGTGGAACGGTTGGTCGGGGTCGTGCGGATGGCGGCGCAGCGCCTCGGGCCAGCCGATGCGTTCGCCGGCGTACTGGCAGATGCGCTCGCCTTCTGTCAACGCCACGCGCGCGACGACGCCGCGGCCGTGGATGGGCGACTCGCGAACGATGGCCTTGCGATTGCTCATCGCGCCGGACGGCTTCTTCGTCGCTGGGGCGGGCTTCTTCGCCGATGCCGGTGCGGTCGTCTTCCTCGCGGTGCTCTTCTTCGTCGCGCTCTTCTTCACCGTGCTCTTCTTCGCGCTGGACTTCGGGGTCGTGCTGGGCATCTTGGGCATGGGCGTTCGGTCTACTTGAGGATCTTGAACAGATTGTTGAACTGATCGGTCCATATCGGCAAGCCCGGAATCGGCTTGATCGGCACGCTGCGCTTGCGAACCACGTCGTCGGCCGCGAACGTCGCGTTGCGCGTGACCAGCACCCATTCGGAACTCGTGAAGTCGTCGCTGTCGGGGTCGTCGACGATGTCGATGGCCTGCGCGTGCGCGTCGGCCGCGAGTAGCTGCACGACCGGCGCGAGCAGCAGGAAGCGGTTGGACACGTGGAACGCGACGATGCCGTCGGGCTTGAGGTGGCGCATGAACACGGCGAGCGCTTCGCGGGTGATCAGATGCACCGGGATCGAGTCGCTGGAGAAGGCGTCGACCGCGATCACGTCGAACGGCTCGGCGCTGCCGTCGGCGAGCTCGCGCTCCATCGACAGGCGGGCGTCGCCCATCGCGATGGCGATCGTGGCGCGGCTGTCGGCGAGGTACGTGAAGTCGCGATGCGCGATGTCGACGATGGCCGGATTGATCTCGTAGATGCGGTAGCGGTCGCCCGGTCGACCCCAGGCCGTCAACGTGCCGGCGCCGAGCCCGATCATCGCGACGTCGATCGGCTCTTCCTCCGCTCGCAAGCGGTTCAGCGCCAGCGCGATGCCGGAGCCCGGGCCGTAGTAGGTCGTCGGCGTACGGCGCTTGTCGCCCTCGACGTACTGGTCGCCGTGCAGGATCAGGCCGTGCAGCAGATCGCGCCGTCGCCCCGTGCCGGCGCCGCTCTCCTTCACGCGCAGCGCGCCGTAGAAGTTGCGCGAGGCCTGCAGCGTGTCCTGCGACAGGAAGCGGTAATAGCGCACGGCGTAATAGCTCGTGCAGACCAGCGCGGTGGCGAGGATCGCGACCGGCCATCGACGCCAGGCCGCGACGATGAAGACGATCACCGCGATCGCGATCAGCACGCTCGTCATCAGCGTCGACTCGGGTCCCGGCAGCAACGCCCGCGCCGCCTCGAAGGTCGCGCCGCCACCGCCGAGGAATACCGCCAGCGACGCGATCAGCGTCAGCACGACGCCGATGATCCAGGCTTGTGGAGATCGCTCGCGAACCGGCAGCCACCCGAGCAGACACAGTGCGACGAGGGCGAGCGGCGTCTCCCAGTAGTTGTCGAAGAGATGCGGCGCGACCAGCGCGACGAAGAGCCCGCCCATCGTGCCGCCGGCCGACAGGCACAGGTAGAACCGGGTCAACCAGCGCGGCGCGGGCTTCGTGCGCGCGAGCTCGCCGTGGCAGAACACGCAGGCGAGGAAGAGGCCGATGCAGAAGATCGGCAGCGCGTAGTAGATCGACAACACGCCGCGATGCGTGGTCATGGCCCAGGCCATCGCGACGATGGACGCCATGACCGGCGCGAGCCACCAGCGGCGCACGTACCAACCGCGTCCCGCGCGTCCTTCGAAGACGACGACGAACGACAGCAGGTAGAGGCTCAGCGGCAGCACCCACAGGAACGGGATCGACGCGATGTTCTGCGTGATGTGATTGGTCAGCGCGAGCAGCAGCGTGGACCCGAGCGCCGCGCACGTGAGCCAGAACGCGTAGCGCCGCGGGGTGGGTGCAGCGTCCGTGTCGTCCGCGACGTGCGCCCGGTCGAGCTGCGATGCGTGTCCACGCGCACGCCAGGCGCACCCGCCGCACGTGACGACGAAGCATGCGTAGGCCACGCTCCATCCCCATGACTGCGCGTGCAGACCCGCGTACGGCTCGACGACGAACGGATAGCTCAGCAGGCCGACCAGCGACCCGAGGTTCGATAGCGCGAAGAGGCGATAGACACGGGTGTGCGATCCCGCGAACGCATCGTCCTCCGCGAACCAGTGCTGGATCAGCGGCCCGGTCGACGACAGCAGGAAGTAGGGCAGGCCGATGGTCGCCGCGAGCAGTCCCGCGATGCGCCAGGTCGGGTCCGCGTCGCTGCCCGGTTTCCACGCGGGCGACGCGATGATCGGCAGCGCCGCGAGGCCGACGATCAGCAGCGCGAGATGAACGCGTGCCTGCACGCTCGGCTTCGCGCGCGTGAGGCCGTGCGCGTATGCATAGCCGGCCAGCAAGACGGCCTGGAAGAACACGACGCAGACGGTCCACACCGCGGCCGTGCCGCCGAACCAGGGGAGGATCTGCTTCGCGACGATCGGCTGCACCAGGAACAGCAGGAAGGCCGACGTGACGATCGTGATGCCGTACAGAATCATCGAGGCAAGATCATCGAAGCGAAGTCGAC
>CAZZWS010000028.1:1434-25848 GCA_964657795.1 Beijerinckiaceae bacterium | reverse complement strand
CGCCCACCCTCGCGGATCGCGAAGCGCAGGCCCTCTTCCATCGCGATCGGCGCGATCAGCTTGACCGTGATCGTCACGTTGTCGCCCGGCATCACCATCTCTTTGCCCGCTTCGAGTTCGATGCTGCCCGTCACGTCCGTCGTGCGGAAGTAGAACTGCGGACGGTAGTTGTTGAAGAACGGCGTATGACGACCCCCCTCTTCCTTGCTCAGCACATAGATCTCGGCCGTGAAGTGGGTATGCGGCTTGACCGAACCCGGCTTGCACAACACCTGCCCGCGCTGCACGTCTTCCCGCTTCGTGCCGCGCAGCAGGATGCCGACGTTGTCGCCCGCCTGACCCTGGTCGAGCAACTTCCTGAACATCTCGACGCCCGTGCAGATCGTCTTTTGCGTATCGCTGATGCCGACGATCTCGATCTCTTCGCCGACCTTGACGATGCCGCGCTCGATCCGGCCCGTCACCACCGTGCCGCGACCCGAGATCGAGAACACGTCTTCGACCGGCATCAGGAACGCACCGTCGATCGCCCGCTCCGGCGTCGGGATATAACTATCCAGCGCGTCGGCCAGCTTCATGATCGACTGCTTGCCCATCTCGCCTTCGTCGCCTTCCAGCGCCATCCGCGCCGAACCGATCACGATCGGCGTGTCGTCGCCCGGGAAGTCGTACTTGCTCAGCAGCTCACGCACTTCCATCTCGACCAGTTCCAGCAGCTCCGCGTCGTCGACCAGGTCCGCCTTGTTCATGTACACGATGATGTACGGCACACCGACCTGACGGGCCAGCAGGATATGCTCGCGCGTCTGCGGCATCGGACCATCAGCAGCCGACACCACCAGGATCGCGCCGTCCATCTGCGCGGCTCCCGTGATCATGTTCTTCACATAGTCCGCATGCCCCGGGCAGTCGACGTGCGCGTAGTGACGCGCCTTCGTCTCGTACTCCACGTGGGCCGTGTTGATCGTGATACCCCGTGCCTTCTCTTCCGGCGCCGCATCGATCTGGTCGTACGCCTTCGCCTCACCGCCGAACAGCTTCGACAGCACCGTCGTGATCGCCGCCGTCAGCGTCGTCTTCCCATGATCCACGTGACCGATCGTTCCCACGTTCACGTGCGGCTTGGTCCGCTCGAATTTGCCTTTTGCCATTTTGATTAAGCTCGATAAATGATTAACGACACTGGATCCCCGCCTTCGCGGGGATGACGTCCGGTCAGCGACCGGACGTCACTTACCCTTTTGACTGATGATCGCTTCGGCGACCGCCTTCGGTGCCTCCGCGTAATGCTTGAATTCCATCGTGTAGGTCGCACGGCCCTGCGTCAGCGAACGAAGCGTCGTCGAGTAGCCGAACATCTCGGCCAGCGGCACTTCGGCGCGAACCGTCTTGCCGCCACCGCCGGCGATGTCGTCCATGCCCTGGATCATGCCGCGACGGCTCGACAGGTCACCCATCACGTCGCCCATCTTCTCTTCGGGCGTCTCGACCTCGACGGCCATCATCGGCTCGAGCAACACGGGGCTGGCCTTGCGGCAACCGTCCTTGAACGCCATCGAGGCGGCCATCTTGAACGCGTTCTCGTTCGAGTCCACGTCGTGGTACGAGCCGAAGAACAGCGTGACCTTGACGTCGACCACGGGATAGCCGGCCATCACGCCCGACGTCAGCGTCTCGACCACACCCTTCTCGACCGCGGGGATGTACTCGCGCGGCACCGTGCCGCCCTTGATGGCGTCGACGAACTCGAAGCCCTTGCCCGGCGGCTGCGGCTCGATCTTGAGCACGACGTGGCCGTACTGGCCGCGACCGCCCGACTGCTTGACGAACTTGCCTTCGATCTCTTCGCAGACCTTGCGGATGGTCTCACGATAGGCCACCTGCGGCTTGCCGACGGTCGCCTCGACGCCGAACTCACGGCGCATGCGGTCCACCAGGATTTCCAGGTGCAACTCGCCCATCCCGGAGATGATCGTCTGGCCCGACTCCTGATCGGTCTTGACGCGGAACGACGGGTCTTCCTGCGCGAGACGATTGAGCGCGATGCCCATCTTCTCCTGGTCGACCTTGGTCTTCGGCTCGACGGCCTGCGAGATCACGGGCTCCGGGAAGATCATCCGTTCCAGCGTGATCAAAGCCTGCGGATCGCACAGCGTGTCGCCGGTCGTCGCGTCCTTGAGACCGACGGCCGCGGCGATGTCGCCGGCGCGGACTTCCTTGATCTCGTCGCGCTGGTTCGCGTGCATCTGCAACAGACGACCGATACGCTCGCGCTTGCCCTTGATCGGGTTGTAGATCGTGTCGCCCGAATTGACCACGCCCGAATAGACGCGGAAGAAGATCAGCTGGCCCACGAACGGGTCCGTCATGATCTTGAACGCCAGGGCGGAGAACTTCTCGCCGTCGTCGGCCTTGCGCTCGGTGGGCTGGTCGTCGTCGTCCATGCCGGTGACCGGCGGGATGTCCGTCGGTGCGGGCATGTAGTCGAGGACGGCGTCGAGCATCGCCTGCACGCCCTTGTTCTTGAACGCCGAGCCGCAGAACATGGGCTGGATTTCGCCGGCGATGGTCCGCGTACGGATGCCGTGCTTGATCTCTTCCTCGGTGAGCGATTCGCCCTCGAGGTACTTGTTCATCAGTTCTTCGTTGGCTTCGGCCGCGGCCTCGACCATCTTCTCGTGCCACGTATCGGCCAGTTCCTTGAGCTCGGCCGGAATCTCGGCGTACTCGAACTTCATGCCCTGCGTGGCGTCGTCCCACTTGATCGCCTTCATCTTCACGAGGTCGACGACACCGGTGAAGGTATCTTCCGCGCCGACCGGGATCTGCATCAGCACCGGATTGGCCTTCAGGCGCGACTTCATCTGGTCGTAGACGCGGAAGAAATCGGCGCCCACACGGTCCATCTTGTTGACGAACGCGAGACGCGGGACCTTGTACTTGTTGGCCTGTCGCCAGACCGTTTCCGACTGCGGCTGCACGCCGCCGACCGAGTCATAGACCATGCAGGCACCGTCGAGCACGCGCATCGAACGCTCGACTTCGATCGTGAAGTCGACGTGTCCCGGGGTGTCGATGATGTTGATGCGGTGTTCGGGATAGAGGCCGTTCATGCCCTTCCAGAAGCACGTCGTGGCGGCCGACGTGATCGTGATGCCGCGCTCCTGCTCCTGCTCCATCCAGTCCATCGTCGCGGCGCCGTCGTGCACCTCGCCGATCTTGTGATTGACGCCGGTGTAGAACAGGATGCGCTCGGTGGTCGTCGTCTTGCCGGCGTCGATGTGCGCGGAAATACCGATGTTGCGATAGCGTTCGATGGGGGTTTTGCGAGCCACGAGGGGTCTACCTTGCAAAGAATGAGCAGCCCGCACGGGCTCTCGAAGACATCGGTACGGCGGCGCCGCAGGCGCCGCCGGGTAATTCAGGGGTACCGCTTCGCCAGCAGCGGAAGCAGCTTAATTCAGGGGCACCGCTTCGAAGAAGCGGAAGCAACCCCAGCAGCCGAGCGACGCTTTAGAACCGGAAGTGCGAGAACGCCTTGTTGGCTTCGGCCATGCGGTGCACCTCGTCGCGCCGCTTCATCGCGCCGCCACGACCTTCGGCGGCATCCATCAGCTCGCCAGCCAGACGCAGGGCCATCGACTTCTCGCTGCGCTTCACGGCGGCCTCGCGCAACCAGCGCATGGCCAGAGCCATGCGGCGGATGGGGCGAACCTCGACGGGCACCTGGTAGTTGGCGCCACCGACACGACGGCTCTTGACCTCGACCATCGGACGCACGTTGGACAACGCCAGCGTGAACACTTCGAGGGGATCCTTGCCACCCTTGGTGGTGATGGTGTCGAACGCACCGTAGATGATCCGCTCGGCGACGGCCTTCTTGCCGGCCAGCATGATCACGTTGGAGAACTTGGCGACATCGACGCTGCCGAACTTGGGATCGGGGAGGATTTCGCGCTTGGGGACTTCACGACGACGTGGCATGACATTCCTTTTTCAGTCGAAGCGCGAACGAATATCGCGCCTCCCGGCCACCCGACAAGGTCGAACGAACGACACCGGAGCAGCCACTTACTTGTGAACGGACTCGCACGAAACGAACGAGACCGCGGATGACGTCGACGCTCGCACAGCGCCGACGCGAATTGAATGAAGCGGTGACTACTTCTTGGCAGCCGAGCCGGCGCCGGCCTTCGGACGCTTCGCGCCGTACTTCGAACGCGACTGCTTCCGATCCTTGACACCCTGCGTGTCGAGCGAACCGCGGACCATGTGGTAGCGCACGCCAGGCAAGTCCTTGACGCGACCGCCACGGATCAACACGACCGAGTGTTCCTGTAGGTTGTGGCCTTCACCGCCGATGTACGAGATGACCTCGAACCCGTTGGTCAGGCGCACCTTGGCGACCTTGCGAAGTGCCGAGTTCGGCTTCTTCGGCGTCGTGGTGTAGACACGCGTACACACGCCCCGGCGCTGCGGGCAATCCTGCAGCGCGGGACTCTTGCTTTTGATCGTCGCGGAAACGCGGGGCTTGCGGACGAGCTGATTGATAGTTGGCATTGCGGATCGCTCACGCGAGAATGATCGGACTGGTTGGGTCGGCTGCATCGCAGCGTCACCCACGATGTATGGGTCACAGCCTGCACATGCGCCTCGCTTCGGAAGGTCGCGCCACGGACGTTCGGCACGAGCATGTCGCGGTGTCGATCCATGTCTGCAAGTCCGGCGCAGGCACATGAAAAAGACGGCAACGATCCAAAGAACGTCTGGCCCGGGCGAGCCAAGACGCGGGATTATGCAGAAGCGGGCCAGACGTGTCAATGCCGAATCGTCGTCCCGAGTGTCCGGGACCCGGAGGTTCAAGCCGTCGGCAGTCCCCGGATGAAGTTGCGCTTGGCTTTGTAGTCGAAGCGCAAACGGTCCAGCCAGACGATGCGTTGCTCGGGCGTCATGCGCAGCACGATCTCTCCTACCAGATCGTGTTCGTCACGGTAGGGCGTCATGGCGCGCTGCATCGCTTGCTCGAGCAGTTCGTGCAACAGCTCCAGCGCCGCCGCATGGTGGTCGGGCGGCAAGCCGCGTGCGATTCGCCGAAGGACATCGGGTCTGCACCATGCGGCCGGCTGACGGGCCGCGTCGTACGCCTCTTTCCAGCGCTCCTCGGAGCAGAGGATGCTCGCGCGCAGCGTCACGTCGCGCCGGGACGACCGCGACCCGTTCGCCTCGTGTAGCGCGACGCGTTCGATCAATTCCCGGCGCAGCGATGTCACGTCAACCTTGGCGGCTCTTCCCGCTTCCATAACCGCATGAAAACCGGCGACGTCCGGCCCCTGCTCGAAACGGAAGCGGTGCAGCGCAAGCGCCTCCGCCACCCATCCATCGCGCTCGTAACATTGCAGCATGACGTCCTGCAAGTCGCGATCGCCGGGGTATGCCTTCAATCCCTGCTCGGCTTGCGCGAACGCGTCTCGCAGCCTGCCGTGATCCTCGAGATAGGCGGCGAGCACGACCCACGCGCGTGCCGTCGCCAGATCTTCCTTCAGCACCGCGATCACATCGTCGACCAATCCAGCAGCCTCGAGCTGGTCGAGGTGTAGCCGTTCGAGCGGCCACAAGGCGATTTCAGCATCGCTGGCGTGCTCGCGAACCTGCTGGCGCTTCGCGGCAGCGCTTCCGGATCGCGTGGCCCTGATCGCGAGAACGGCATCCTTGGCTGCGCGCCAGCGCCCGGCGAGCACGCTGCGATAACGCGCGAGCGCGAGCGACCCGAGTGCTTCTTCGGCAGCGAACGGATCGAAACAACCGATCGGATCGTCCAGAACAATCTGCAGATACGTGTCGCCGAACTTGGCCGGCCGCGGACCGGCGGCGCGCAAGGCGCTCAACCATTCAGCGCCGATCCGTTGGCAGAGATCGCCGAGTGCGCCGTCGGAATCATCCGCGCCCTCCACGACCTTCCAGGCCAGGCGCAATGCGTGCAAACACAAGGACAGCGCATCGATCGGATCGCGTGCGATCGCCTCGCGCAGCAACGGCAATACCGCTTCCGCCTGCCGCACGTAGGCACGACATTCGTCCCAGGCGATGAAGGCGCCCCGGCGGCGCAGCAGTTCGGTGATCGCCGGCTTGAGCTGGTCGTGGCGAGCGGCGGCCATCGTGAGGGTCTGCCAACGCTTCAAGTCGCGCGCGATCCGCCCGTCGTCGGCCGCCAGCTCCATCAATTTCGCCGCGAGCGTGGGCGCATCGCGGCTCGCCAGGAATCGCCGCAAGTCGTCGAGCCGATCGGTTCCGGCCTTCCGCGGGTGCTTCGTGTCGGCGGCCGCGAGCACGGGTTCGTCGACTGCCGGCATCTCGCCGGTCAACCGTTGACGCCAGAAGAGGGCGACCGCGACCTGATGCTTGCAGAACCAGCCGCCCGAGGCATGCGGGCAATCGCATTGCCCTTGCAGACCCGCGTTGCCGATCCAGACCTTCGTGTCGTACGTCTCGGTCCCGTGGACCTCCGCGCGGAAAGCCTTCTCGTCGATCGATGATTCCGGGAAGGGAACGACCGCGCCGCGCGTGACGTAGGGTTTGGCGCGTTGCAGGATCGCGGCGCTGCTGACACGTTTCAATGCTTCGTTGGCGAGGGCGACGACTTCCTGCAATGAGGTCATGGTCGGTCGATGGTTCGGCGAAGCGGGATTCCATGGGACGACGTCTCGGACAATGAACGGTCCGGACCGCAGATTAGTCGACAATGCGGCATGACCCTGCCACCGACCGACCTGCCCGACAGCACCACATCGACGCTGGCGCATTACGACGCGAACGCCGAGGATTACGCCGAAGGCACGCGCGACCACGACGTCAGCCAGAACATCGCGACGCTGTTGCGGCACATCGAAGGTCCGACGCCGTGGACGATCCTCGACTTCGGCTGCGGCCCGGGGCGCGACCTGAAGACCATCGCGGCGGCAGGCCATGTCGCCGTCGGTCTCGACGGCTCCGCCGAGTTCGCTCGCATGGCACGCGCGGCGACGGGCGCGTCAGTATTGCACCAGAACTTCCTGTCGCTCGACCTGCCGGAGCGCCACTTCGACGGCATCTTCGCCAACGCGTCGTTGCAGCACGTTCCGAGCAGCGCATTGCCGGCGGTACTCCAACGCCTTCACCGCACACTGAAGCCGCGCGGCATCCTGTTCGCGTCCATCCCGCGCGGCGACAACGAGGAAGGCTGGAACGGTGCGCGCTACGGCACGTATCACGATCTGCCCGGCTGGCGGCACTTCATGACGTCGGCCGGCTTCGTTGAACTCGAACACTACTTCCGGCCCGCCGGCCGGCCGTTCGACGAGCAGCGCTGGCTGGCGAGTGCCTGGCGCACCGGTTGATGCCGCGTCGCCCGCCAGCCTTCTGGCTACCAGCCGGCTTGCTTCCGACGACGGCGCCGCGAAGACCGATTGCCGAGACGCCGATCACCAGAAGAGCCAACGTCTAGGATCGGGCACCCGACGGCTGCGACGATCGGGGTTTGGGTACCGGTGAAGCGGCCCGAGCCGACGAACGACAGCCGGGTCACGAAGGCGCCCGGGTTGGCGGGGTCGAGTCCCGCGGCCAGTTCGATTCCGGTGACTTCGAATGCATCGACGCCATGCCCGAAGTCCTGCTGACGGAAGTCGAACAGATCGCCGTCAGCGACGACGAACGACTGTCCCCCGACGGTCAGCGTATAGATGCCGCGCCGACCCCGATGGACAGCATGACCGTCGCGAAGTCGGGATCGCCGGCGCCGATCGCATAGTCGTAACCCACCGCGAGCAGCGGATCGATGAAGAGCGGCACGTCGGCGATCACCGCCGTGTCGAAGGCATACCCGCCGTTGGCCGTGGTCCCGACCGGCAGTTCGGCGGGCGTCGCGATGAAGGCGTGCGCGTCGTAGTCGGTCGGGCTGTACCACAAGCCGAAGACCTGGCCGGCATTGTTGATCCCTTCGGCGACGGTCCGCATGGCATCCGGGACCGACAGCAATTGATAGCCGCTGCTGTCGCCGACGACGCTCGCGCCGCTCGACAGCCGACCGGCGATCAGGCCGTTGGTGTTGAGCGCACGCGCATCGGTCGCGAAGCCGCCGATACCGAAGGTCGTGGTCGTGCCGTCGGCCTGGCGCAGGTACGAGATCGTCGTGGTCGCCGTATGAAAGCTGCCGACCTGCTGACCCGCACTGTTCAGACTCTGCGAGATCAGAACGCTCGTTCCCGCTGGCGTCGTCACGTTGGTGAAGGTCGCGCTGACGGGGTTGTAGATGAACCCGATGCCGAGCGTGCCGGAGTCGTTGAACGCGATGCCCGAGATCAGACCACTATTGCCGATGGCGCGCGCTTCGGTGTTGGCATAGCCCGGGTGCGAGAAGGTGGATAGACGCCGTTGCTGAGCGCGAAGCTGCTCTCTGACGAAGTCGCACCATAGATCGCGCCGACGACCGTTCCGGCGTTGTTGATCGCCAGGCGACGATCGTCTAAGTTCATTCGACGTCGCCAGCGGACGTTTGCAACCGTCGATTGTCGGCCCGGCTCAGTCCTCGTACCCGCGCGGATTGCCCTGCTGCCAACGCCACGAATCGATGCACATCCTTTCCAGACCGAACGCGGCGCGCCAGCCCAGCCGCTCGGCAGCGAGGCTCACGTCCGCGTAGCATCCCGCGATGTCGCCGGGTCGCCGTGGACCGACGACCGACTCGATCGATCGACCCGACGCCGCGGAGAACGCCGCGATCATCTCTTTCACCGTGCTGCCGCGACCGGTGCCGAGGTTGATCGGCTCGGCGCCCGCGAAGCCATCGAGATGCTCGAGCGCCGCGAGGTGACCCCGGGCCAGGTCGACCACGTGGATGTAGTCGCGTTCGCCGGTGCCGTCGCGCGTCGGATAGTCGTCGCCGTGGATCGTCACCCGCGCCAGCTTGCCCACCGCAACCTGCGCCACGTACGGCATCAGGTTGTTGGGGATGCCGGCGGGGTCTTCGCCGATCAGGCCGCTCTCGTGCGCACCGACCGGGTTGAAGTAGCGCAGCAGCGCGATGCGCCAGGCCGGATCGGCGGCCGCCACGTCCATCAGCACGCGCTCGACCATCGCCTTCGACGCGCCGTAGGGATTGGTGGTCTGCACCGGAAAGTCCTCGCGGATCGGCAACGCGTGTGGGTCGCCGTAGACGGTGGCCGACGAACTGAACACCAGTCGCCTCACACCGGCCCGGTGCATGGCGTCGACCAGCACGAGCGTCCCGTGCACGTTGTTGTCGTAGTAGAGCAGCGGCTGGGCGACCGACTCGCCGACCGCCTTCAGGCCGGCGAAATGGATCACGGCGTCGATGGCATGGTCGGCGAAGACGCGGTCGAGCGCCGCGGCGTCGCGCACGTCGGCTTCGACGAAGACCGGTTCGCGACCCGCGATGCGTGCGATACGAGCCACCGCTTCGCGCCGGCTGTTGACGAGATTGTCGACGATGACCGGCGTGATGCCCGCGGCGAGCAACTCGACGCAGGTGTGCGAGCCGATGTACCCGGCGCCGCCGGTGACGAGGATGGAAGAGGACATGAGGAAGGACGGGGTCGATCAGTGGGAGTCGTTCGAGTGGATCGGTCGAGCGTACGCCGACTTGAGCCGCTCCGAGACGGAGCGACGCCGATGACTTGGGAGCACAACCCGTTGCAGGCCTGCGTTGAAAGCATGCCTTGCAGGCGCAACATCTATGGCATAGTCGTCGCAACCAAGGAGCACGTTGCATGAAAGCCTTACGAAGTGCGCTCGTCAATCGCGTGTTGGCCGACCCGGAATCGCGTGCGCAGTTGCACAGCGCAGTCGTCGAGCTGGTCTCCGGCGATGCGCCGTCCGCCGAGCAGCGGGTCACCGTGCGCTCCGGTGGCCGGACCACGGTGTATCGCCCCGTGATCGTCCCTTACCCGCACCCGCCCAGCCGATCCTGATCGTTCGCGCGTCGCGGCATCGCACGACGCATGTCGCCTGAGCGAACCCCCGCGGGATGAACTTCGCGCTCCCGGCGATCCTTCTGTTCCTGATTGTGCTGCCCGGCTTCATGTTTAGAAGCCGGCTGAAGCGCGTCGAGCAGACGTCCCTCGATTATTCCCCGTTCGGCGGCGTGGTCGCCGGTGGCGTGATCTGGGCCATCCTGCTGCACGTCGTCTGGCTCGGCGCCCTCGATCTGTCCGGCTGGACGCTACGGACCGACGCGCTGATCGGCCTGCTGTCGTCGTCTCCGCAATTGCAGGCCGATGCGGTCGCCGCCGTCACCGCGTCGCAGGGCCGCGTCCTCGCCTACTTCCTGTCGCTCTACGGTTTCGCGCTGTTGGTGCCGACCGCGATCCGCTGGTCGATCTCGCGCTGGCGACTCGATCGCGCCGACCGGGCTCTCGCGGCGTTGTTCCGCTTCTCGGAAGCGCCCTGGTACTACCTCCTGACCGGCGCGGACTTCGAGAGACCGCCGGGCGGCGTTTCGGTCGCGGCCGTGGTCGACGTGGGCGGCCAGCCGTATCTCTACGTGGGCATCCTCGTCAATTTCTTCTTCGATGCGGCCGGTCAGCTCGACCGCCTCGTGCTCGAGTCGGTCGCCCGCCGGCCCTTGTCCCGCGACAAGAGCGGCGGCGAAGATCTGATGGCCGACGAGCGTCGCCGCTTCTACGATGTCGAAGGCACCTACTTCGTGCTGCGCTACGCCGAGATCGTCACGCTCAACATCAAGTACTTCCGGCTGGAACCGGTCGACGACGACGGGCAGGACTCGTCCCCGGTCGCGCCGGAAAACAAGGCATCGGACTTGCTTGGCTAACGATTCACCTCCTCGAGGAGCACGTCCGTGGCCAAGATCCCGACCGGCGTCGGTCCCCGCAATTCCCAGGTCGTCGTCCTCTTCGGCGCGACCGGCGACCTCGCCCGGCGTAAGCTCTTGCCCGGTCTGTTCCACTTGGCCACGGTGGGCTTCATCCCCGGTTGTCGCATCATCGGCGTGTCGCTCGACGCGATGGACGCCGCCGCGTTCAGGGTCTTCGCCCGTGCGGCGCTCGACGAGTTCTCGACCCGCAAGATCGACGACGCGTTGTGGCAGCCGTTCGCCGACACGCTCGACTACCTGCCGCTCTCGGACGGTGCGGATGCGCTCCGGCAAAAAGTGCTGGAGGCCGAGCGCAGCCTCGGCGGTGACAGCCGGCGACTGCACTATCTGAGCGTGCCGCCCTCCGCGGCGCTCGACGCGGTGCGCATGCTGGGCGATGCACAGCTCGTCGAGAACGCGCGGATCATCATGGAGAAGCCTTTCGGCGTCGATCTCGCGAGCGCGGTCGCGCTCAACGCGCATCTCCACGAGACCTTCGCCGAGGAGCAGATCTTCCGCATCGATCACTTCCTCGGCAAGGAGCCCGCGCAGAACATCCTCGCGTTCCGCTTCGCCAATGGTCTCTTCGAGCCGATCTGGAACCGCAATTTCATCGAGCACGTGCAGATCGACGTGCCCGAGACGCTCGGCCTCGGCAAGCGCGCGGCGTTCTACGAGAAGACCGGCGCGTTCCGCGACATGGTCGTCACGCACCTGTTCCAGATCCTCGCGTTCATGGCGATGGAGCCGCCGACATCGCTCGAGCCGGTGCCCATCAGCGAAGAGAAGAACAAGGTCTTCCGCAGCATGCTGCCGATCCAGCCGACCGATGTCGTGCGCGGCCAGTACACCGGCTACCGGCAGGAGGAAGGCATCGCGCCAGAATCGGAGACCGAGACGTTCATCGCGCTCAAGTGTTCGATCGACAACTGGCGCTGGGCCGGCGTGCCGTTCTACCTGCGAACCGGCAAGCGCATGGCCGAGGGCCAACGCATCATCTCGATCGCGTTCCGCGAGCCGCCGAAGAGCATGTTTCCGGCGGGCTCGGGCGTGGGTTCGCAGGGTCCGGACCACCTGACCTTCGACCTCGCCGACGCGTCGAAGATGTCGCTGTCGTTCTACGGCAAGCGGCCGGGCCCGGGCATGCGGCTCGACAAGCTCAGCCTGCAGTTCGCGATGCACGACACGGGGTTCATCGGCGACGTGCTGGAGGCCTACGAGCGGCTGATCCTGGATGCGATGCGCGGCGACCGCACGTTGTTCACGACGGCGGAAGGCATCGAGCGGCTGTGGGAAGTGTCGACGGCGCTGCTGGAGTCACCGCCGCCAGTACGGTTCTACGCGCCGGGGTCGTGGGGTCCGAATGCGATCCACCAGCTCGTGGCGCCACGGGCCTGGCGGTTGCCGTTCGAGCGGAGCTGGCGGGATACGAACAAGACGGGGAGTTGAGGCGAGCGCCGCGTTCACGCTTGCCCGACGATGCAAACTTTGCCGAATCGTCGGATCAGCTTCCCATCGCTGTGACGAGAAACTCGATCTCGACATCGGCGTTCGAGATACTCGCCACCTGCCCCTCCCGCATTACCAGGCTGGGCCTCAAGTCGCCAAAGGCGGTATGCAGGTTCGTCTTGAGGCTCACGCTCCCGTCACCCGCATCGGTCACCACGAGCATGACGGCATAACCATCCTTGCCGAGCGACTCGATACGCGCTTCGCGCCCGGCCGCCACCGTGAGTCGCGGCGTGGCGAACACCGTGCCATCGTGCGAGAAACGCATCGAGACGCTGTAGACCTCGGCCGCCAAAACGGGGGGCGACGACGTCAGAAGGATGAGCCCGATCCCACGAATCCAATGCTTCGACATGACGCTTCCTTTCAGGCGTGACGTCTCGACCCTCCGCAAACCGCACGCGATGACTCAGACGAGTTTGAACTCAAGCTCCCCCAGCTTCGCGATCCGCGTCGTGATCGTGTCGCCCGCCTTCAGCCACACCTGCCTGTCCTTCGGATAGCCGATAATCACGCCCTCCGGCGTGCCGGTGAAGATGATGTCGCCGGGACGCAGCGTCATCCGTTGCGAAATGAAACTCACGAGCTTCTTGCAATCGAAGATCATCATCTTCGTGTTGGACGACTGCCGCACCTCGCCGTTGACGAGGGTCTGGATGTCTAGGTCGTTGGGGTCGATCTGATCGGCCGTGACCAGCCACGGACCGAAAGGCCCCCAACCGTCGCCGGCCTTGCCCGCCATCCACTGACTGGATTCGAACTGCGTGTCGCGTGCGGAGAAGTCGTTGCCCGTCGCGTAGCCGAACACGTATGACAGCGCCTCGGTTTCGCTGACGTCGCGCGCCGTCTTGCCCATCACGATCACCAGTTCGCCCTCGTAATCGAACTTCTGCGCGACCTTCTCTTTCGACACGTCGATCGTGCCGCCGTGGTGGTTCAGCGCGGAGTTGAACTTGTTGAAGAGGATCGGCACCGGCGGCAGCTTCTCGCCGGCTTCCGCGACGTGCGACTTGTAGTTGAGGCCGATGCAGACGATCTTCTCGGGGGCAAGCACGCAGGGGCCGAAGCGAGCGTCGCTTTCGGCCACGAACAACGACTTGCCGTTGCCGGGGGCCTTTGCCTTCGCCAGCAGCGGGGCGAGCGCGGCGACGTTGCCGCGACCCTGGATGAGGTCGTCCATCGTCGTCGGTGCGCCGGTCTTGAAGCGAGCGTCCGCAGCCTTGACGTCGAGGATCCGGCCGCCGTCGCGGATGCCCAGGCCGAACCCCAGCGCGGTCTGCAGCGTGGCGAACGTCATGCCGGTCGGCAGGGGCTGTACACGTTCGACTTGCGTGCCGGTGGAAGCGACGCTGGCGGTCGCTGCGTTGCTGGCGCCGGACATGCCGGCCAAAGCCGCCGCACCGGCGGCCATCGTCGTTTGAAGGACAGTGCGTCGATTGGTATTCATCCCGTGTCTCCGGAAGTGCGCCGCCACGATTCTTGGAAGCCGTTTTCGAGTGACGAGCGCTGCGGCATCCTACGCCGGACGAAGCGTCGAGAACATCGGCCGACCCTGCACGTCGGATCGAACGAACATAAAAAAACCCGAGGCATCGCTGCCTCGGGTTTTGTGATCACGATCGACTCGCGCCGGTCGCGATGCACGCTGCTCAGCGTCCCGTCGATTCCTCGACCGGCGCCGCGGCTTCTGCCTCGGCGCTGGCGACCGACGCCTGCTCCAGAGCCTCGAGCTCGGCCTGCGCGGCCAGCTCGCGATCCTTCTGCTCCGACAGTTCCTTCGCCTTGCGGGCGATGTGGAACGCCAGACCCGTACCGGCCGGGATCAGACGACCGACGATGACGTTCTCCTTCAGACCACGGAGTTCGTCGCGCTTGCCCATGATCGCGGCTTCGGTCAGGACCCTCGTCGTTTCCTGGAAGGAAGCTGCCGAGATGAACGAGTCGGTCGACAGCGAGGCCTTGGTGATGCCCAGCAGCACGTTGCCGTGGATGGCCGGACGCTTGCCCGCGGCGATCGTCGCGTCGTTCTCGTCGAGGAAGTGCGAACGCTCGACCTGCTCGCCCTGGATGAAGCGCGTCTCGCCCGCGTCGACCACCTGCACCCGACGCAGCATCTGACGCACGATCACCTCGATGTGCTTGTCGTTGATCTTCACCCCCTGCAGACGATAGACGTCCTGCACCTCGTCGACGATGTAGCGCGCCAGCGACTCGATGCCGAGCAGTCGCAGGATGTCCTGCGGGTCGGCCGGACCGTCGACGATGGACTCGCCCTTGTTGACGACCTGGCCTTCGTGGACCAGCACGTTCTTTTCCTTGGTGATCAGGAATTCGTTCGCCACGCCTTCCATGTCGGTGATGACCAGGCGCTGCTTGCCCTTGGTCTCCTTGCCGAACGTGACCGTGCCGGTGACTTCCGCCAGCATGCCGGCGTCCTTCGGCGAACGCGCCTCGAACAGCTCGGCCACCCGCGGCAGACCGCCGGTGATGTCGCGCGTCTTCGACGATTCCTGCGGGATGCGCGCCAGCACTTCGCCGACCGCGACGTCCTGACCGTCCTTGACCGTGATCAGCGCGCCGACCTGGAACGCGATCGTCACCGGGTGTTCGGTTCCGGCGATCTTCACTTCCTCGCCCGCTTCGTTGATCAGCTTGACCACCGGCTTGACGCCCTTGGTCGCGGCGCTGCGGCGCTTGGCGTCGATCACAACGAGCGTCGACAGGCCCGTGACGTCGTCGAGCTGACGGGCCACGGTCGAGCCTTCCTCGACGTTTTCGAACTTCACGCGACCACCGTACTCGCTGATGATCGGACGCGTCAGCGGATCCCACGTGGCCAGCGGCGTGCCGGCCTTGACGACCATGCCGTCGAGCTGCAGCAACGTGGCGCCGTACGGCACCTTGTGACGCTCGCGCTCGCGGCCGTGGTCGTCGGTGACGAGCACTTCGCCCGAACGCGAGATGGCGATCTGCTCGCCCTTCGCGTTCGTGACGTAGCGGACCGTCGCCGTGAAGCGGACCGTGCCGTTGGACTTCGACTCGACGCCCGACGCCAGCGACGCACGCGATGCCGCGCCGCCGATGTGGAACGTGCGCATCGTGAGCTGCGTACCCGGCTCGCCGATCGACTGGGCGGCGATGACGCCGACCGCTTCGCCGGTGTTGACGAGCGAACCACGACCGAGGTCGCGGCCGTAGCACTTGGCGCACAAACCGTAGCGCGTCTCGCAGGTCAACGGCGTGCGCACGCGCACTTCGTCGATGCCGAGCGCTTCGATGTTCTCGACCGCGTCCTCGTCCAGCAACGTGCCGGCCGGGTGCAGCACTTCGGCCGTTTCGGGATTGACGAGGTCGACCGCCGTCACGCGACCGAGGATCCGGTCACGCAGCGCTTCGATGACTTCGCCGCCTTCGACCAGCGCCTTCATGTTGACGCCGTCGATCGTGCCGCAGTCCTCGGTCACGACGACCAGGTCCTGCGTGACGTCGACGAGACGACGCGTGAGGTAACCCGAGTTGGCCGTCTTCAACGCCGTGTCGGCGAGGCCCTTGCGGGCGCCGTGCGTGGAGATGAAGTACTGCAGCACGTTCAGGCCTTCACGGAAGTTGGCCGTGATCGGCGTTTCGATGATCGAGCCGTCCGGCTTCGCCATCAGTCCGCGCATGCCGGCGAGCTGACGGATCTGCGCGGCGGAACCGCGCGCACCCGAGTCGGCCATCATGTAGATCGAGTTGAACGACTCCTGGCGCACGGCCTTGCCGTGACGGTCCGTGGTCGGCTCGGTCGCGAGCTGTTCCATCATGGCCTTGCCGACGCGATCGCCGGCCTTGCCCCAGATGTCGACGACGTTGTTGTAACGCTCCTGCGACGTCACGAGACCGGACGAGTACTGACGATCGATCTCCTTCACGTCGTGCGCGGCGGCGTTGATGATCGTCTCCTTCTGCGTCGGCACGAGCATGTCGTCGACGCAGATCGAGATGCCGGCGCGCGTGGCCAGACGGAAGCCCGACTGCATCAGCTGGTCGGCGAACACGACCGTGGCACGCAGGCCGCAGCGACGGAACGACGCGTTGATGAGCTTCGAGATCTCCTTCTTCTTCAGCGCGCGGTTGAGCACGGTGAACGGCAGGCCCTTCGGCAGCACTTCGCTCAAGATGGCGCGACCGACCGTGGTCTCGTAGCGCTTGACCTGCTCGACGAACTGCGGCTCGGCCGCGGCGATCTGCTCCGCGTCCAGCGAGCCCGGCAGGATCGACACGTACTCCGGGTTCTTCAGGAACTCGCGGATGCGGACCGTGACCTTGCTGGTCAGCTCCACCTGCTTGTTCTCGTAGGCCAGATGCACTTCGCCGACGTTGGCGAAGTAGCTGCCTTCACCCTTGCCGTTGACCTTCTCGCGCGTGGCGTAATAGAGACCCAGCACGATGTCCTGCGACGGCACGATCGACGGGTCGCCGTTGGCCGGGAACAGGATGTTGTTGGACGCGAGCATCAGCGATCGCGCTTCCATCTGCGCTTCGAGCGACAGCGGAACGTGGACAGCCATCTGGTCGCCGTCGAAGTCGGCGTTGAACGCGGCGCAGACCAGCGGATGCAGCTGGATGGCCTTGCCTTCGATCAGCACCGGCTCGAAGGCCTGGATGCCCAGGCGGTGCAGCGTCGGCGCGCGGTTCAGCATGACCGGGTGCTCGCGGATGACTTCCTCGAGGATGTCCCAGACCACCGGCGTCTCGTTCTCGACTTCCTTCTTCGCGGCCTTGATGGTCGTGGCCACGCCCATCTGCTCGAGACGGTTGAAGATGAACGGCTTGAACAGCTCGATCGCCATCTTCTTCGGCAGGCCGCACTGATGCAGCTTCAACTGCGGCCCGACCACGATGACCGAACGGCCCGAGTAGTCGACGCGCTTGCCCAGCAGGTTCTGACGGAAACGACCGCCCTTGCCCTTGATCATCTCGGCCAGCGACTTCAGCGGACGCTTGTTGGCGCCCGTCATCGCCTTGCCGCGGCGACCGTTGTCGAGCAGCGAGTCGACGGCTTCCTGCAGCATCCGCTTCTCGTTGCGCACGATGATCTCGGGCGCCTTCAGTTCGAGCAGGCGCTTGAGACGGTTGTTGCGGTTGATGACGCGGCGATAGAGGTCGTTCAGGTCCGACGTCGCGAAGCGACCGCCGTCCAGCGGCACCAGCGGACGCAGTTCAGGCGGCAGCACCGGCAGCACTTCCATGACCATCCAGTCCGGCTTGATGCCCGACTTCTGGAAGCCTTCGAGCACCTTCAGGCGCTTGGCGATCTTCTTGATCTTGGCTTCCGAACCGGTCGCGGCCAGGTCCTGGCGCAGCTGTTCGATGTCGCGGTTGATGTCGATCGAGCGCAGCAGTTCGCGTACGCCTTCCGCGCCCATCAGCGCATGGAAGTCGTCGCCGAACTCCTCGACCTTGGACAGGTAGTCGTCCTCGGTCATGATCTGGCAGCGCTTCAGCGGCGTCATGCCCGGATCGACGACCACGTAGGCTTCGAAGTACAGCACGCGTTCGATGTCGCGCAGCGTCATGTCCAGGACCATGCCCAGACGCGACGGTAGCGACTTCAGGAACCAGATGTGCGCGGTCGGCGACGCGAGCTCGATGTGTCCCATGCGCTCGCGGCGCACCTTGGCCAGCGTGACTTCGACGCCGCACTTCTCGCAGATCACGCCACGGTGCTTCAGGCGCTTGTACTTGCCGCACAGGCACTCGTAGTCCTTGATCGGGCCGAAGATCTTCGCGCAGAAGAGACCATCGCGCTCCGGCTTGAAGGTGCGGTAGTTGATGGTCTCGGGCTTCTTGACCTCGCCGTACGACCACGAGCGGATCTTCTCGGGCGATGCGAGACCGATCTTGATCGCGTCGAAGACTTCTTCCTGTTGCACCTGCTTGAATAGATCGAGTAGTGCTTTCATTCATTCACTCCAGTTGGATGTGAAAACTTCCAATTTCTAAAATCTCTGAGGCCCGAATGTCATCCCGGCGAAGGCCGGGACCCAATCACACCCTCTCCAAATCGATGTCGATGCCGAGCGACCGGATCTCCTTGACCAGCACGTTGAACGACTCCGGCATGCCGGCATCGATCACGTGGTCGCCCTTGACGATGTTCTCGTAGACC
Source organism: Beijerinckiaceae bacterium (assembly GCA_964657795.1). Taxonomy (GTDB): domain Bacteria; phylum Pseudomonadota; class Gammaproteobacteria; order Burkholderiales; family Burkholderiaceae_D; genus CAHJXF01. The sequence continues at coordinate 7,324 of CAZZWS010000028.1, read as the reverse complement.
TTGGTGCGGCCCGCGACGTCGTCGGACTTGACGGTCAGCATCTCCTGCAGCACGTACGACGCGCCGTAGGCTTCCAGCGCCCAGACTTCCATCTCGCCGAAGCGCTGACCGCCGAACTGCGCCTTGCCGCCCAGCGGCTGCTGGGTCACGAGCGAGTACGGGCCGGTCGAACGCGCGTGCATCTTGTCGTCGACCAGGTGGTGCAGCTTCAGCACGTGCATGTAGCCGACCGTGACCGGGCGCTCGAACACTTCGCCCGAACGGCCGTCGTACAACGTGACCTGGTTCTTCGAGGGCGTCATGCCGAGACGCTTGGCGATGTTGTCCGGATAGGCGAGGTCCAGCATGCGCCGGATCTCGTCCTCGTGCGCACCGTCGAACACCGGCGTCGCGAACGGCACCCCGAGCTTGAGGTTCTCCGCGAGCTCCAGGACTTCGAGGTCGCCGAGCTGTTCCAGCTCTTCCTTCTTGCCGGTCTCGTTGTAGATCTGCGTGAGGAACTTGCGCAGGTCCGCTGCCTTGCCCGACGCCGCGAGCATCTCGCCGATCCGCAGGCCGAGACCCTTCGCGGCCCAGCCGAGGTGGGTCTCGAGGATCTGACCGACGTTCATCCGCGACGGCACGCCGAGCGGGTTCAGCACGATGTCCGCCGGCGTGCCGTCGGCCATGTACGGCATGTCCTCGACCGGCACGATGCGCGACACGACCCCCTTGTTGCCGTGACGGCCGGCCATCTTGTCGCCCGGCTGCAGACGACGCTTGACGGCCAGGTACACCTTGACCATCTTCTGGACGCCCGGCGGCAGCTCGTCGCCCTGCGTCAGCTTCTTCTTCTTTTCCTCGAAGGCCGCGTCGAAAGCGAGACGCTTGGCCTCGATACTTTCCTTCGCGCCCTCGAGCTGACCCTGCGCCTCCTCGTCCGCGAGGCGGATGTCGAACCAGTGGTACTTCTCAAGCTCGGCCAGGTACTCGGCCGTCAGCTTGCCGCCCTTGGCGACCTTCTGCGTGGCTGCCGCCGGCGCGCCGTTGACGACCTTGCCGACCAGCGTACGGCCGATCCGCTCGAACATGTCGCCTTCGACGATGCGCAGCTGGTCGTTGAGGTCCAGGCGATAGCGCTTCAGCTCGTCGTCGATGATCTGCTGGGCGCGCTTGTCGCGCGGGATGCCTTCGCGCGTGAACACCTGCACGTCGATGACCGTGCCCGAGATACCCGACGGAACGCGCAGCGACGTGTCCTTCACGTCGGACGCCTTCTCGCCGAAGATCGCGCGCAGCAGCTTCTCTTCCGGCGTCAGCTGCGTCTCGCCCTTCGGCGTGACCTTGCCGACCAGCGAGTCGCCGGCCTCGACTTCGGCGCCGATGTACACGATGCCCGACTCGTCGAGACGCGCGAGCTGGTTCTCCGCGAGGTTCGAGATGTCCTTCGTGATCTCTTCAGGTCCGAGCTTGGTGTCGCGCGCGACGACCGACAGCTCTTCGATGTGGATCGACGTGTAGCGATCGTCGGCCACGACCTTCTCCGAGATCAGGATCGAGTCCTCGAAGTTGTAGCCGTTCCACGGCATGAACGCGACCAGCATGTTCTGGCCGAGCGCGAGCTCGCCCAGGTCGGTCGAGGCGCCGTCGGCGATGACGTCGCCCTTTTCGAGCCGGTCGCCGACCTTCACGATCGGACGCTGGTTGATGTTGGTGTTCTGGTTGCTGCGCGTGTACTTGATCAGGTTGTAGATGTCGACGCCGACTTCACCGGCGGCGTTCTCCGCATCGTTGACGCGGATCACGACCCGGCCGCTGTCGACGTATTCGACCAGTCCACCGCGCTGCGCCTGCACCGTCGTGCCCGAGTCGACCGCGACCGTGCGCTCGATGCCGGTACCGACGAACGCCTTCTCCGGACGCAGGCAAGGCACGGCCTGGCGCTGCATGTTCGAGCCCATCAACGCGCGGTTGGCGTCGTCGTGCTCGAGGAACGGGATCAGCGAAGCGGCGACCGACACGATCTGGCCCGGCGCGACGTCCATGTACTGGACCTTGTCCGGGGTGACCAGCACGAACTCGCCGGCCGCGCGCGACGACACCAGCTCGTCGGTCAGCGCACCCTTGTCGCCGAGCGCCGCGTTGGCCTGCGCGATGATGTACTTGCCTTCCTCGATCGCCGACAGGTAGTCGATCGTCTCCGTGACCTTGCCGTCCGTGACCTTGCGATACGGCGTCTCCAGGAAGCCATACTCGTTCAACTGCGCGTACAGCGCGAGCGAATTGATCAGGCCGATGTTCGGGCCTTCCGGCGTCTCGATCGGGCACACGCGACCGTAGTGCGTCGGATGCACGTCGCGCACTTCGAAGCCCGCGCGCTCGCGCGTCAGCCCGCCTGGTCCGAGGGCCGAGACGCGACGCTTGTGCGTGATCTCGGACAGCGGATTGGTCTGGTCCATGAACTGCGACAGCTGCGACGAACCGAAGAACTCGCGGATCGCGGCCGAGATCGGCTTGCTGTTGATCAGGTCGTGCGGCACGAGGTTGTCGGCTTCGGCCTGGCCGAGGCGTTCCTTGACCGCGCGCTCGACGCGCACCAGGCCGCTGCGGAACTGGTTCTCCGCCAATTCGCCGACGCAACGCACACGGCGATTGCCGAGGTGGTCGATGTCGTCGACTTCCCCGCGACCGTTGCGCAGGTCGACCAGGATCTTGATGACGGCGAGGATGTCGTCGTCGGTCAGCGTCATCGGGCCTTCGGCCTCGTTGCGGCCGACGCGACGATTGAACTTCATGCGGCCGACCTTCGACAGGTCGTACGCGTCCGGGTTGTAGAACAGGCGATTGAACAGCGCCTGCACCGCGTCCTCGGTCGGCGGCTCGCCGGGGCGCATCATGCGATAGATCGCGATGCGGGCGGCCATCTGGTCGGTCGTCTCGTCGGCGCGCAGCGTCTGCGAGATGTAGGCGCCCATGTCGAGGTCATTCGTGTACAGCGTCTTGATGTCCTTGATGCCCGCGGCGCGCAGGCGCACCAGGACGTCTTCGGTCACTTCCTCGTTGGCGGTGGCGACGATCTCGCCGGTGTCGGCATCCACGATTTCCTTGGCCAGCACGCGGCCGAGCAGGAAGTCTTCGGGCACCGGAATCTTCTTGAGACCCGCGGCATCGAGGTCGCGCAGGTTCTTGGCCGTGATGCGCTTGTCCTTCGTGACCACGACCTTGCCGGCCTTGTCCATGATGTCGAAACGCGCGATCTCGCCCTTCATGCGATCGGCCACGAAGTCCATGTTCGCGCCGCCGTCGGCTTCCTTGCCGAGCAGGTGGAACGTGTCGAATACGAAGAAGTGCTCGAGGATCTGCTCGGACGTCATGCCGATGGCCTTGAGCAGGATCGTGACGGGCATCTTGCGGCGACGGTCGACGCGGAAGAACAGGATGTCCTTCGGGTCGAATTCGAAGTCGAGCCACGAGCCGCGATACGGGATGATCCGCGCGGAGAACAGCAACTTGCCCGACGAGTGCGTCTTGCCACGGTCGTGCTCGAAGAACACGCCCGGCGAGCGATGCAACTGCGACACGATGACGCGCTCGGTGCCGTTGATCACGAACGAGCCGGTCGTCGTCATGAGCGGCATCTCGCCCATGTAGACCTCTTGTTCCTTGACTTCCTTGATGGTCGGCTTGGACGCTTCGCGATCCATGATGACCAAGCGCACCTTGGCGCGCAGCGGCGACGCGAACGTCAGCCCGCGCTGCATGCACTCCTTGACATCGAACGGCGGCGTGCCGAGCTGGAAGCTGACGAACTCGAGCCGTGCGAAACCATTGTGCGACGAGATCGGGAAGATCGACGTGAAGGCCGCCTGCAGACCTTCGTTCGCGCGTTTGGCGGGAATGGCGTCGGCCTGCAGGAACTCTGCGTACGATTGAAGCTGCGTCGCGAGCAGGAACGGCACCTGATGCACGTTCGGACGCTTGGCGAAGCTCTTGCGGATGCGCTTCTTTTCCGTGAAGGAATAGGTCATGAGGACTCCGTGGCTACTGCAGTGCTGGGCAAAGAACGAATGCTGGGGCGAACAACGAAAGCGGGACGACTGAAACGATCCGAACGTCGTCGAGCGAACGGGCGCGACGCGACGAGCCGCTCAACGACTCAACGACGGGATCAACGACAAAGCGCACCGCGGCCGACATCGATGACGATGCCTGGCGGCGATGCGAACGGCGGGTGTGAGGGAGACAGGGTTTGGATATGGCGGCTCTTGCAACGTTCACAACCCGCGGGCTGCCGACCATCACTCGATCGGTAACCGCCGAAACGCGAGCCACGCGGCGAAACACCATAGCCAGACCTTGTTCAAGGGCTCGTAGCCGACACTTCGCGAAAACCTCGCGAACATCTCGACGCGCTGCCGGTAAAGCAATCCTGCGGTGACCCGGCGCCCCAAGTTCCGACCTCAGGCGTCGAGCCGGCATTGCAGACGACCCGGCAACGCGAACTTCACGTCGCCGGGCCGATAAGACAATTACTTGATGTCGGCCTTGGCGCCGGCGTCTTCCAGCTTCTTCTTGGCGGCTTCGGCATCGGCCTTCGGAATCGCTTCCTTGACCGGCTTCGGGGCGCCGTCGACCAGGTCCTTGGCTTCCTTCAGACCCAGGCCGGTGATCTCGCGAACGGCCTTGATGACGTTGACCTTGTTCGCGCCGAAATCCTGGAGGATGACGTCGAATTCGGTCTTCTCTTCGACGGCCGCCGCGGGCGCTGCACCGCCGCCTGCCGGGGCTGCCGAGACGGCTGCGGCCGCCGAGACGCCGAACTTCTCTTCCATTTCCTTGATCATTTCCGACAGTTCGAGAACGGTCATGCCGGCGATTGCGTCGAGGATTTCTGCTTTGCTGACTGCCATGATTGACTCCAATAGATGTGTTGCGTGATGAGCTACGCGGTGTTGCGCTGTGCTGTTGACTGGATGCGAGCGATCAAAATCAGGCGGCGACGGCTTCGGGCTCGACGGCTGCTTGTGCAGTCGCTTCGGCCGGTTGCCCGTCCTGCTTCTGATCCCGCACGGCGGCGAGCGCACGGACGAACTTGGCCGGAACCTCGTTCAACGTACGGACGAACGTCGCGATCGGTGCCTGCATGGTGCCCATGAGCTTGGACAACAGCTCATCGCGCGAAGGCATCGTGGCCAGGGCCTTGACGCCGGCGGCGTCGAAAGCGGAACCCGGCAACGAACCACCCATGACGACCAGCTTGTCATTGGTTTTCGCGAAATCGCTGATGACCTTCGCCGCGGCGACCGGGTCGTCGGAGATGCCGTAGATGAGCGGGCCGACCATCTGATCGGCCAAGCCCGAAAACGGACTGTCTGCGACGGCGCGACGCGCCAGCGAATTCTTGAGCACACGCAGGTACACCCCACTCTTGCGCGCCTGAACGCGCAAGCCGGTGATGTGCCCGACTTCCAGACCACGGTACTGCGCGAGGACGATCGATTGCGCGGACGCGACTTTCGCGGCCACTTCCTCGATCACCACCGCCTTCTCGGAACGATTGAGACCCACGGTCATTCTCCAAAAGTGGCGTGCTGCGACGTGGGCTTTCAACCCCGAGCTCTCGCTCTCGTCGTTCGCACGCCGGCCATAAAACGGCGACCGATCCGGCTTCGTAGTTCCTGTCGGGCACGAGCGAGCTGCTCCATGCACGACACTCACCGCAAACCCATTCGGGACCGCCATCTGCGTTGGCCGAACAGCGGATGCGCTTGCATCGTCGTTCGATTAAGGTTCGGCCTGCCTGCTGCCTCACCGCCAACGGTCTTTGACGGCTGTCGTTCGGACGTCTCGCGACGTCCTTGCGACTGCCCAAAGTCCGAGGCAACGATCCGGAGATCGTCGCCGAGGATTT
>CAZZWS010000028.1:0-1424 GCA_964657795.1 Beijerinckiaceae bacterium | reverse complement strand
AAATCCGATGTTTATGTCTCTTGTCAGAAAAGCGAGACAACGGCGCTCTCTCTTCTCTGTCACCCCGGCGAAGACCGGGGCCCGATTTGCTTTTCCGACAATCTGGGTCCCGGCCTTCGCCGGGATGACAAAACTAGCCCTGTACCGTCGTCGAATCCACCCGCAAGCCCGTACCCATCGTGCTGGACACCGACAGCTTGCGCAGATAGATGCCCTTGCTCGAAGCAGGCTTGGCGCGGTTGAGCGCATCGATCAGCGCGACCAGGTTGGTCTTCAGCGCATCGACCTCGAACGACGCGCGGCCGATCGTCGCGTGGACGATGCCGGCCTTGTCGGCGCGGTACTGCACCTGACCGGCCTTGGCGTTGCGTACCGCGGTCGCGACGTCCGGCGTCACGGTACCGACCTTCGGATTCGGCATCAGGCCGCGCGGGCCGAGGATCTGGCCGAGCTGGCCGACGATGCGCATCGTGTCCGGCGACGCAATGACGATGTCGAAATTCAGGTTGCCTTCCTTGACCTGCGCCGCGAGGTCGTCCATGCCGACGATGTCGGCGCCGGCAGCGCGCGCCTCGTCGGCCTTCGCACCCTGCGCGAACACGGCGACCCGCACCGACTTGCCGGTGCCCGACGGCAGCACGACCGAGCCGCGCACCACCTGGTCGGACTTCTTCGCATCGATGCCGAGTTGCACGGCCACGTCGACCGACTCGTTGAACTTAGCGGTCGCGGTTTCCTTGATCAACGCCAGCGCTTCGGCGACCGGATAGACCTTGTCGTGGTCGACCTTGGCCGCGATGGCCTTCTGGCGCTTGGTCAGCTTCTTTTCTGTGTCAGCCATGATTAAAGACCCTCCACCGTGATGCCCATCGAACGCGCGCTACCCGCGATGGTCCGGATGGCTGCCTCCATGTCCGCGGCCGTCAGGTCGGGGGTCTTGGTCTTGGCGATCTCTTCGGCTTGCGCGCGCGTGATCGAGCCGACCTTCGCCGAATGCGGCGTCGGTGATCCCTTCTGGATGCCAGCCGCCTTCTTGATCAGGATCGTGGCCGGCGGCGTCTTCATGATGAACGTGAAGGACTTGTCCGCAAACGCCGTGATCACGACGGGAATGGGCAGGCCCGGCTCCACGCCTTGCGTCGCTGCATTGAACTCCTTGCAGAACGCCATGATGTTCAGACCGCGCTGGCCGAGCGCCGGGCCGATCGGCGGCGACGGGTTGGCCTTGCCTGCAGGAACCTGCAGCTTGATGAAACCGATGATCTTCTTTGCCATGAAAGCTCCTGGGTTTGAGTATTAACGCGGGGTCGGACTGGCGTCCTACTGTCGCTCCTCGTTTTGAAATGACCGTTTCCGATCGCTTCAGGGCCTCGACCTCGACCCTCTGCACGCGGCGCTTTCGCGCCCCGTAAAGAATCTTTACC
>CAZZWS010000027.1:0-26025 GCA_964657795.1 Beijerinckiaceae bacterium | reverse complement strand
AGCGAGATGCCGAGGCTGGCGAACGCGTTCTTGATGGCGGCCGCGAAGCGGCCGATGCCGTCGGTCGACGACGATGTACCGGACGTGCTGCTGTTGGTGGTGTCGAAAGGACTGGAGCTCGACGAGACGCCGCTCAGGAGCGACGTCGTCAGGCTGGAGTTACCGCTGATCGATGTGATGGACATGGGGTTACCTTCTTCTGAGGTCGGGGGAGATGCACGCGAATCGGACTCGGCATCAAGATCACGTTTTAGGAGCGGTGCATGACGCTCCATCGTCAGAACAGCGGGTCTTTTCAGGGGTAATCCGCTGCCGGAAATCTTTCGTGATCGATCGGACCGCATCGTGAAGAATTCGTGTTGACTGTGTCGGCCTGGACATCCGCGATCGTTGCGGGCACGGCACAACGATCGCCGTGAGGGTCTGCACCGCTCGCGCGAAGGGCACGACCGCGCCGCGGACCACGCGTCCGTGCCCGGCGATGTGCGCCGCGCGCTGCGGCGGGACCAGGAACGTGACGTCGGCGCCCTCTTCGATCAATCGCGCGCAGTAACGGCCGCCGATCGCGCCGAGGACGAGGATCTTCAGGGGCGTTCCTTGTTCGAGATTTCGGTTCGGCGACGGCATGGCAAGCACCCTCGCGCGGTTGCCCAGCACGCCTGAAGCGCCGACGTAGAATCGGGCGGTCGACGTCAGGGAGCGGATCATGTGGGTGTTGCTGCTGTTGCCGTTCATCGGCTTGTTGTGGGTGCCGTTCTACAACCATGGACTGCCGGCGCTCTTCGGCTTCCCGTTCTTCTACTGGTATCAGCTGCTGTGGGTGCCGCTGACCGCGTTGCTGATCTGGATCGTCTATCGCGCCGACAAGAAGAACGGAGTCGAATGATGAATCCCGCAACGACGACAGCGATCAACTGGACCGCGCTCTCGGTCTTCGTGTTCTTCTTCCTGCTGGTCACGGTGATGGGCTTCTACGCGTCGCGCTGGCAACGGCCGACCAACAAGGAAGCGCATCTCGACGAATGGGGTCTCGGCGGCCGCAACTTCGGCACGTGGATCACGTGGTTCCTGGTCGGCGGCGACTTCTACACGGCCTACACGGTCATCGCGGTGCCGGCGCTGGTCTATGCCGTCGGCGCCTACGGATTCTTCGCGCTGCCGTACACCATCCTCGTCTATCCGATCGTGTTCGTGATCATGCCCAGGCTGTGGCATGCGGCGCACAAGGCGGGTCACGTCACCGCGGCCGACGTGGTGTTCGGTCGCTACGGCTCACGTCCGCTCGAACTCGCGGTGGCGGTCACGGCCGTCGTCGCGACGATGCCGTACATCGCGCTGCAACTGGTCGGCATGGAGGTGGTCATCAAGGCGCTCGGCCTGACCGGCGAGCTGCCGCTCGCCGCCGCGTTCATCATCCTCGCGCTCTACACCTACTCGGCCGGCTTGCGTGCACCGGCACTGATCGCGTTCGTGAAGGACCTGATGATCTACATCGTGGTCCTGGTCGCGGTGGTGCTGGTGCCGATCCGGCTCGGCGGCTATCCGGCGGTGTTCGCGGCGGCCGGCGAGGCGTTCGCGGCGAAGGGCGGCAACACCGGCCTGACGTTGAAGGCCGCGCAGATCCTGCCGTACGCGACGCTCGCGATCGGCTCGGCGCTGGCGGCGTTCATGTATCCGCACACGCTGACCGGCATCTTCGCGGCCAGGAGCGCGGACACGATCCGGAAGAACGCGGTGTTCCTGCCGGCCTATACCGTGCTGCTCGGCCTGATCGCTCTGCTCGGCTACATGGCCTACGCCGCGAAGATCACCGTCAAGTCCAACAACGACGTGGTGCCGGCGCTGTTCAACGCGCTCTTTCCGCCGTGGTTCACGGGCTTCGCGTTCGCGGCCATCGCGATCGGTGCGCTGGTGCCGGCCGCGGTGATGTCGATCGGTGCGGCCAACCTGTTCACGCGGAACTTCTGGAAGGCCTACGTCAACCCGAACATCCTGCCCGCCGGCGAAGCGAAGGTCGCGAAGATCGTGTCGCTGGTCGTGAAGGTCGGCGCGCTGGTCATCATCCTGATCCTGCCGACGCAGTTCGCGCTCGACCTGCAGTTGCTGGGCGGCGTGTGGATCCTGCAGACCTTCCCGGCCGTGGTCTTCGGGCTGTTCTTCGGCTTCTATCGCGCACCGGCGTTGTTGACCGGTTGGGCGGTCGGGCTGATCAGCGGCACGACGATCGCGTTCATGGACGGCGTCAAGCCGGTCCACACCATCGACATCGGTGACGGGCACTACACCGTCTACACCGGGCTGCTGGCGCTCGCGATCAACGTCGTCGTCGCGTCGATCGCGCAAGTCGCTCTGGGTCAGCGCGGCTCGAAGCCCGGGATGGTCGCCGCGTGATCGCGCGCGCCAGGGATCACGCCGCCCGAGGACCAGCCAGCGGCCCGGCCACGCGATCGGCGGTTCGACGATCGACGACGTCGATGACCTGACGATGCCTCGGTGCCGGCAGCGTGCCGCCCTCGACGGCCCATCGGCATCGGCTGCGAATACCGACAGAAACCCAACAACCCCAGCGCCTTCCACGAGCAGCCGGACCAGGACGTCTTCGTCGCGTGGCTGCCGAGCAAGCACGTCGCGCTGACGGCCGCGTACGCGCGGCTCGGCACGATCGCCAACCAAGGCGATCAGCAGGGCCTCCATCTGTCGACGCAGGTCGGCGACTGACGTGGCGGAACCGTTGGCGAGCGGTCAGGTCGATTAGCATCGCGTGCTCGATCCCGTTCCGAAAGCCTCCGCTGAAGCCGCTCGTTCTCTCTGCCTGCATCGTGCTGTTCTTCGTCGTCGTCGCCTTCCTGTTGTGGACTCCGGACCGCGACCGCGCGTCGCTCGAAGCCCTCTACCTGCGCTCGCCGGCCGACATGGTCGAGGTCGCCGGCACCCGCCTCGACGTGCGCGACTCGGGTCCTCCGTCTGGGACCAACGCGGCGCCCGCGGTGATCCTTCTGCACGGCTTCGGCTCCAGCCTGCACACGTGGGAGGCGTGGAGCGCCGGGCTCGAAGCCGACCATCGCGTGATCCGCTTCGACCTGCCCGGCAGCGGCCTCAGCCCGCCCGACACGACGGGCGACTACACCGACGACCGCAGCATGGCCGTGCTGCTCGCGTTGATGGACCGGCTCGGCGTCGCGAAGGCCAGCATCGTCGGCAACTCGATCGGCGGCCGCATCGCGTGGACGTTCGCCGCGGCGCACCCCGAACGGGTCGACAAGCTGGTGCTGGTCTCGCCGGACGGTTTCGCGAGTCCCGGCTTCGAATACGGCCGCGTGCCCGACGTGCCGGTGATGGTGAAGGCCATGCGCTGGGTGCTGCCGAAGCCCTTGGTCAGGATGAGCCTCGCGCCCGCGTATGCCGATCCGAAGGCGCTGACCGATGACCTTGCGACCCGCTATTACGACCTGATGCGCGCGCCGGGCGCCCGCGACGCGATGATCGCGCGGATGCAGCAGTCGGTCCGCTTCGACCCGGTGCCGCGGCTCGAAAGCATCCAGGCGCCGACATTGCTGCTGTGGGGTGAGCAGGACCAGATGATCCCGTTCACCAACGCGGCCGACTACATGAAGGCGCTGCCGCATGCGACGCTGGCGCCGTTGCCCGGCGTGGGTCACTTGCCGCAGGAAGAAGCGCCGGAACGGTCGCTGGAGATCGTGCGGCGCTTCCTCGACGGCTAGTCCGCCGCGCCCAGCGGCGTCGCGACGTCCTCCAGTCCACGCCGTTCCGAAGCCACGCCCCAGACGGCCTGCACGACCGCTGCCGCGATCATCAACGCCGCCCCGAGCAGGTAGCCCTCGAAGACCTGGGGCCGCGAACCGGTGTCGATCAGCTTGCCGAACACCAGCGGCCCCGCGACACCGCCGAGCCCCGTACCGATCGCGTAGAACACGGCGATGGCGAGCGCGCGGATCTCGAGCGGGAAGGTCTCGCTGACGGTGAGATACGCCGAGCTCGCGGCCGCCGACGCGAAGAAGAAGATCACGCTCCACGCGAGCGTCTGCGTCAGCGCGTCGAAGGCGCCCTGCACGAACAGCCAGCCGCTCACGGCCAGCAGTACGCCGGACACGGCGTAGGTCGCGGCGATCATCGGGCGGCGGCCGACGCTGTCGAACAGCGGGCCGAGCAGCAACGGCCCGGCCACGTTGCCGACCGCGAACGGCAGGATGTACCAGCCGACGCGATCGTTGGGCACGCCGTAGAAGTCCGTCAGCACCAGCGCGTACGTGAAGAAGATGGCGTTGAAGAAGAACGCCTGCGCGACCATCAACGTCAGGCCCACCAGCGAGCGACGACGGAACGTGTGGAGCAGCGCGGTGCTGATCGCCGACCACGGCGTGTGGTCGTGCGGCGTCAGCTTCAGCGTCTTCAGGGGTTCGCGCGAGGGCGCTGCCCCGGCGCGACGTTCGATGTCCGCGACGATCGCCTCGGCCTCGTCGAGCCGGCCGCGCAGCATCAGCCAGCGCGGGCTCTCCGGAATCCAGACGCGCATCCAGACGATGCCCAGGCCGAGCACCGCGCCGATGCCGAAGCAGACGCGCCAGCCGAGATCGATCGGCAGCACGTGCGGATCGAGCAGCACGATGGACCCCGCCGCGCCGAGCGCCGCGCCGATCCAGAAGCTGCCGTTGATGGCGAGGTCGGTGCGCCCGCGGACGCGCGCCGGCGTCAGCTCCTGGATCGTCGAGTTGATGGCGGTGTACTCACCACCGATGCCGGCGCCGGTGAGAAAGCGGAAGAACGCGAAGCTCGCGAGATCCCACGACAACGCGCTGGCGGCGGTCGCCGCGACGTAGAGCAGCAGCGTCACGAAGAACAGCTTGCGTCGTCCGATGCGATCGGTCAGCCAGCCGAAACCCATCGCGCCGACCACGGCTCCGACGAGGTAAGCGCTTGCTGCGAAGCCGACGTCCGCATTGCTCAGCCGCAGGACCGGGCTGGCCTTGAGCGCGCCGGCCACTGCGCCGGCGAGTGTCACCTCGATGCCGTCGAGGATCCACGTGATGCCGAGGGCCACGACGACCAGCGTGTGGAAGCGCGACCACGGCAGGCGGTCGAGGCGGGCGGGGATGTCGGTGGTGATGGTCATGGGCGGAGGCTCGTTCACGCGAACTTCACAGTCTGGATTCCTGCTTCATCGAGCGATCATGCCATCGGCGAATGCTTCGTCCGCCGGTGCATCGCATCGCCGGGTCTCTCGAGGAGGAAAGTCATGTTCCAGCGTCATCGTCGTTCCATCATCGCGCACATCCTGCTCGGCGGATCGCTCGCCGCGACCGGGCTCGGTCCGGCCTGGGGCGCAGCCGCCGCAGCGACGATGCCCGGGCCGGACATCATCGAGCCGCTGTCCCTGCATTACGGGGTCAACGAGATTCCGGCATTCCTGCCTGACGGTCGACCGGCGACCATCGTGATGGCGCATCGCGAGAACGGCAATGCGCATGCGTACAACGTCTACGTGATCTATGCGCTCGCTGCGAAAGGGCACGGTGCCTACCCGGGTGTTCCCGAGATCATCGACCTGCAGCCGCAGGCCGGAGCGCCGTCCGACGTGATCCGCGACGAGCCGTTCGATGGAGAGGCGGAGATCGGTGCGCTGCGTTTCGTCCGCGAGCGGGTCGAAGGTCATCCGTCGATCGCGCTCGTCCGGGCCCGTCGTCTGGTCGGGACGGGCATGCCCCTCACCGATCCGGCGCCGGTCGAACTGACGGTGTGGCGTGTCGACGGACCGTCCGACTTCGCCGGCCGTACGTCGTATGTCTTTCGCGAGGCCGGCAAGACGGTCACGGAACGACGCTACTGCAACGCGACGTCGGCTCTGCACACCGAGTTCGGCATCGCCTATCCGGACGGCTGGGACGGCACGCCGGGCATCGATGGTTGCGCGAGCCAGGCCGAGGCGGCGCGCAACGCAGGCGGTCGGCGGATGCTGCAAGCGCTCGATGTCACGTCGTTCGACAATGCGACGGGACCGCGCCGTCGGCCCGGTCTGCGGACGCTGGCCGATTACGGCTTCACGCGGATCGAGAGCTTCGACGACGGCTGGGCCTACGCGTCGCAAGTCGATGGGTCGTGGACGATCGGTGTGCTGGTGCTGGACGATGGCCCGGATCGCAAACTGCTGTGCGTCACGGAATCGGCCAATCGGCAAGGAACCTATCGCTCCACCGCGGTCGTCGAAGCCGTTCCGGCCGGCAACGGGTCGTGGCGAGCGACCGGTCGGGTCGTGTCGCGTTCCGACTGCGCGGCACGTTGATCAATCTCCGCGGTGTCCAGGACGGCCAACGCAAGGACGCGCGAGCTTCGGACGTGGTCGACGCCTTCGCGGAAACCGGTCGCGCCAATCGGCTGGCGTGCGTGCGATCGAGCTCGATGTCGACGATACTGGCCGTCGGTCGAAGCCTCACGACGACGGACGCTCGTGGGTTCGAAGCGCCTATCGGATTCCGTATGCCTCGCTCTTGTTCGCGCGTGTCGTCGCATCGTCTCCTGCTGCTCGTCATCGCGCTCGTCGTTGCGGGGTGCGCGAACGATGCGCCACCCTCACCGGTGGCAGACGCATCGTTGTCGACCGATCCGTTCAAGCTCGTCATCCTGATTTCGATCGACGGCTTCCGGCCCGACTATCTCGACCGTGGCGTCACGCCGACGCTGGCCACCATCGCGGCTTCGGGCGTGCGCGCCGAGGCCATGCGGCCCTCGTTCCCGTCGACCACGTTCGCCAACCACTACACGCTCGTGACGGGTCTGCGCCCCGACGAGCACGGCATCGTCGGCAACACGATGGAAGACGCGGCCATTCCCGGCCGGCGTTTCACGCTCGACGACTACGCGGCCGTGAGCGATCACCGCTGGTGGGATGCGGCCGAGCCCATCTGGGTCACGGCCGAGAAGCAGGGCGTGCGCACGGCGACGATGTTCTGGCCCGGGTCCGAAGCGGCGATCCACGGCGTCCACGCTTCCGAGTGGCAGCGTTACGACGAGACCGAGTCCGCCGAGAGGCGCGTCGACACGGTGCTGCGCTGGCTCGACCAGCCCGTCCCCGCGCGGCCGCGCTTCGTCACGCTGTACTTCGACGAGGTCGACACGGCTGGCCATCACGACGGGCCCGATTCGGCGCAGGTCACGCGCGCCGCGGCGCATGTGGACAGCGCCCTCGCACGATTGCAGGCAGGACTCGCGGCGCGTGGTCTCGCGCCCGACCTGGTGATCGTGTCGGATCACGGCATGACGGCGATCGGTCCGGACCGCGTGATCCGCATCGATCGCATCGCGCCGGCGGGCAGCTATCACTGGGTCGCGGGCGGCGCATCGGCCGGCATCGACGCGACCGGCGACCACGACCCGCAGCTCGCCGCGGCCCTGCTCCCGCCGCACGACCACATGACGTGCTGGCGCAAGGCCGACGTGCCCGAGCGCTTCCACTTCGGCCATAACCCCCGCGTGCCGGCATACCTCTGTCTCGCGGAACCCGGCTGGACGATCGCCGACGGACCGCCCGGTCGCAAGCGCCCGAACCTCGGCACCCACGGCTACGACAACGCGGCGCCGGACATGCGCGCGACGTTCATCGCGAGTGGCCCGGACTTTCGTGCGGGGATCGTCCTCGCGCCGTTCGACAACGTCGACGTGTATCCGCTCGTGATGCGCCTGCTCAACCTCGCGCCGTTGCCGAACGACGGGACGCTGACGCCTTTCGCGGCGGCGCTGCGTTGAAGTCTTCCGCGTTCAGGTGGCGCTGACGAACCCCGATCACAGCACATCGAGCGGACTGCGGACGCCCCGTCCGCCGATCTTCAGGGCATGCGTGTAGATCATCGTCGTCTCGACGCTCGCGTGCCCGAGCAGCTCCTGCACGGTGCGGATGTCGTGACCGGACTGCAGCAGATGCGTCGCGAACGAATGGCGCAGCACGTGCGGCGTCACCGGCTTGTCGATGGCGGCGCGCTCCGCGGCTGCCTTGACGGCGCGCTGTACCGTCTGCGGATACAGGTGATGACGGCGGATCACGCCGCTCCGCGGATCCGCCGAGCGGGTCGCGCTCGGAAAGACGAACTGCCACTGCCATTGCGTCCCCGCCTTCGGATACTTGATATCCAGGGCATAGGGCATCTCGACCTCTCCAAAGCCAGCCGCGAGATCGGCGCAATGCAGAGCGCGCGCCGCGAGCCAGTGATCGCGTAGCGGCAGGACGAGATGCTCCGGCAACATCGTGACCCGGTCCTTCGCCCCCTTGCCCTCGCGCACGACGATCGCCCGTCGCTCGAAGTCCACATCCTTCGCGCGCAACCGCAGCCCTTCGAGCAGTCGCATGCCCGTCCCGTACAACAGCGCGACGAACAGCCACAGGGTTCCGTCGAGCTCGTCGAGCAATGCCTTGATTTCGCGCGACGTGAGAACGACGGGCAATCGCCGGGTGACGCGGGCCTGGACGATCTCGTCGAGCCAGGGCAGCGCGCTCCCGAGCACTTCCTTGTAGAGGAACAGCAGCGCGGCCTTGGCCTGATTCTGGGTCGACGCGGAGACCTGCCGATCGACTGCGAGATGCGAGAGAAAGGCCTCGACCTCGGCCGCGCCCATGTCGCGCGGATGACGCCGCCGATGGAACCGGATGAAGCGTCGGACCCAGTCGACGTAGACTTTTTCCGTCCGCAAGGCGTAATGCTTGACGCGGATGCGAGCGCGCACCTGATCGAGCAGGCGAACAGGGGATGGCGTCTCGCCGGGCGGGAAGGTAGGATCAGTCATCCGCCGCAATTTAGGCGTCCTAACGCCTTGTCCGCCACACCCGAATCGAGTAAGACCAAGGAGTTGCGATGTTCGACGGCTGCTTAGAACACCCGGTTTCGTTCATCACTGATGTCTAAATCTAGTTGGGCGCCTCCATGAAGTTCATCCGTCGAAGAGCATTCCAATGGGTTGCACTGAATGCCATAGGCATGGGCATCTATCTCTACCTATCTGCGCCTCTTTGGATGCGTACCGGTTGGGAAGGTGCCGACAACACTGGCAATGCTTTCTACTGGTTCTTCTTCATCGTACCCATTTTGTTAGTATATTCAACAGTCAACTTTGTCGCATTGATTCCAATTATCGCGCGCGTCCGAAAGGGAGACACGCGTGCCTTTGCTACATGGACTGTGGTCGCAACGCTGTGGTTATCAGCTGTTGTCTACGATCATGAAAGAGCAACAAACCCGCCTGAATCGTCATGGCCCAACCCGGCGGTCCAGCGGACGGCTTCGCCGCCGCTGACCTAATTCGTTAGGCTTCTAGCCCGTGCACTCGACCCGCATGTCCATATGAAACTGCACGCACATACCCTGCCGGAAACCGGAGAGCTCGGGTTTCGAGAGGTCGACACGTTGCATATTCATGCCTCTTCGGAGCTGCTGCGAGACCTCGCGCGGTTTCTCGCACAGGCGGCTGACGATCTGGACAAACAGACCAATTTTGGTCATCGGCATGCCAGCGACTGGCTTTATGAAAATTGGCCCGATTCAGCACCCGAGGTCATCGTGTTTGATTCAAGATCCACTGCCGCACGCAATGAAGAGCATTCGCCATCAAGTGGGGCCTAACCCGACGTATATGGACTCCCCCACAAACGCCAGAGACTGATCAAGGTTTTGGCAAACGGGGTTGAGCCAGCAGTCGTATATCCGGCATCTGAGTTGTGCTTCATGTTGGAAGCGCGTGCCGAGATGGAATCTGCGTCAGCGGAGTGCCAATCATTCTGAACGGCAGGCGTGAAGCTGCCGGAAGGGTTATCGGCATCGATCGCTGTGGGGGTGACCCTGGGTGCCATGATCGGGATCAATCTCTACGCAAGGCTCTGAGGAAGAACGTCAGTCGGTCGAAGCGGTCAGGCGGTGATGCTGCCGGCCGGCATGGCGAAGCTCTGCCGGTCGATCTTCTTGTTCAGGCGAACGGGCTCGCCGTACGGGACGTGATCGCGCAGGCAGGCGTAAGCGATGCGCGCCATCTTGTTGGCCAGCGCACAGGCGGCCTTGTTGTGGTTCGTTCTCTGCTGCAGCGTGACGGCCCAGGCCCGCAGGCCATCGAGGGGTCGACCTCGTGCGTGTGCGGCCGCCGCGGCGCGCAGGACGCTGCGAGCACCGTGGATGAGCAGCATGCGCAGGTAGCGATCCCCCTGCTTGCTGATCGCCCCGAGCCGTCGCTGGTTGCCCGACGAGTGCTCCTTCGGCGTGAGGCCGAACCAGCTGGCGAAGTGCCGGGCATTGGTGAAGTGAGTCACGTCGCCGGCGGTGGCTGCGACGAGGGCCGTGCTGGTCAACAGGCCGATGCCGGGCACGGAGAGCAGCGTCGTGCAGGCGGCGCTGGACCGCACCAATGCCGCGAGGTCGCGCTCGAGCTGACCGATCCGCGCTTCGAGCAGGCGGATCTCGTCGATCAGCAACGCGGCCGTCGGGCGCAACAGATCGGGAATCGCCGAGCGCGGCTCGGCCAGCACGCGGCCGATCTGCTCGACGCCGACGCGCGCCCCGAGCGCGATCGGAATGCCGAACTCACGGCAGAAGCCGCGCAGCGTGTTGATGCGCCGCGTGCGATCGGCCTTCCACAGGCTGCGGGTGCGATGCAGGGCCTGGATGGCTTGCTGCTCGATGCTCTTGATGCGAACCGGCTTGATGTCCTGCTCGCGCGCGGCCTTGAGGAGCGCGGCCGCGTCGGCGGCATCGGTCTTGTTGCGGCGGACGAAGGCACGGACGTAGCGGGCCGGCAGCAACACGACCTCGATGCCCAGTCCGTTGAGCCAGCGAGCCCAGTGATGCGCGGAACCACAGGCTTCCATCACGACCAGCGACACGGCCCGGTTGACGAAGAAAGCCTCGAACTTCGCACGGCTCAGCCGATGTGTTTCACGGACCTGCCAGGTACGATCGGCCACGGCCAGTTGATAGACGTCCTTGGCCAGATCGACCCCGATCATCGTCCCCTCGCGAGAATCGACGAGGGCTTGGGCAACTCGCTTTTGCGCAGTAGCATGCATCTCGGACTCCTTCACGTTGCGCCGTTACTCCACACCCATGAAGCCGGCTGGCACATTGATGCCGAAAAACGCGGGGGAGTCCATCCCATCATTCCAGCGGACGCCTTCGCCGCCGCTGAACTGATTCGTTAGGCCGACATGCAGAACCTCACAAGTTCGCCGATGAGGAGCTGGCGCTGGCTTTACATGTTCTTCGCACTGCTATTTGTCGCATGCGCCCTCTACGTCTTTGCGACTTGGTCCCCGCCCGCCATACAGACTCGGGACTGGATCGTTCTGGTATTTCCCATCGTTTTGCTTGCGGTGGGCATCGGCTGCGGATACGTTGGGATACTCGCGCGCGACGCCTCCGTGCAAAAGTTGAACGGCCTTCTTCGGCAATGGTGGTCGCTATGAGCAGCAGCTGCCAGCCTAACCCGACGTTCCAGCGGACCGCTATGCGGCCGCTGAACTAGATCGTTAGGCATCAAGTGAGACGCACGTACCCGTGGCTGGCAGTATCGGCACTTCTTGAAGCTGCGTCAGCGTACTCGCAGACACAAACTATTCAGGTCAAGTCGATGGAGACTCGCCTGTTCCTTCAGGACGAGGGAGTTTTGTCGCAGCCTATCGGCGAGCTGCCCGACGCGCCCGTTCTTTGGAACGTGATCATCGGGAGTGAAAAAGGATCTCGGCCTTCGTCTTCGAGTATGGTCATTGTCAAGGTTGCTGGTCCAGCCGGTTCTTATAACACCAGGGTGTCAGTGTTTCTCTCGGTTACCGCAAAGGGACGAACGGTAAGCCACCGCACATATCAGAAAAAGCTTGGTGTTTTTAACGATCAGGGTGTGCAGTACGTAGCTTTTTGGCTCGCAGAGACGGGATGCGAGGAATTGGAACTAATCTCAAGAGTAAGCCAGCCCGGGCCTAGCGTTGTCGCAAACGTGCCCGTCGCATGTGGCGAGTAACGCCTAACCCAACGTTCCAGCGGACCGCTGCGCGGCCACTGAACTGATTTGTTGAGGTTGTAGATAAAGCCCATTTCAGCAATCAGCAGCGTCAATGAACGCGGTGATCAGTCACCGCGTTTTCATTTCTGAGGTTGTTGATCGCTGATGCGATCAGCACAGGCTCAGCAGCCCATCCGGGCTCATCGCCGTGCCGTCCTTGCCTTCACTGCCCATACCCGTGATGGGCCAGCTTCTCGATGTTGTGAACCAGGCAGAACAGCTTCCATTGCGCATCGACCTTGATGCACCCTCGCAGCGTGAAGCGACTGAGCTTCTTGTTGTAGCGCAGGTTCGCGAACACCGGCTCGACGGTGGCGAAGCGTCGGCCGTAGGCGGCGCGACCTGCGGTGCTGTCGATGCGCTGTCGCATGCGTTGCGTGTGCGGGCTCTTGGTCGGCGCTGGTTTGAAGAAGGCGACCTGCCGGGTCTTCGTCGTGTCTGGCTTGCGCGGGCAGTGGTCCCGTAAAGAGCACGGCACGCAGTCGCGTTCAGCACCTCGGTACTTGATGGCGGGGTAGCCGTTGACCGTGCAGTTAGTGCCGTTGCTGTAGAGCTGCTTGCCTGCCGGGCAGATGCAGGTGCCGGCTGCGGGATCATGATCGAAGTCGGTGGGTCCGAAGTGCCTGGTCTTCCTGGTCGCCGTCTTGTCGTGCAGAGGATCGGGCTGCTGCTGGTGCCGACCCTGATCGGCGAAGCGCTCATCGCGTCGGCGCATGCCGTTGTCGGCGATGAGGGCGTCGACGCCGAGACGGTCGAGCGCGGCGAGGTTGGCTTCCGAGTGATATCCCGCGTCAGCTGTGATCAACGTGTCCGGACCAATCGTCGAGGCGAGCGCCTCGATGGTCGGTAGCAGCAACGCCTGCTCGTTGCCGGTGCCGTGGGCCTGGGCTTCGACGATCACCTGATGCCGCGCATCGACGGCAGCCACGCCGCAGTAACCCTGGATGACGCCCTTGTCGGTCGCCATCTTGGCCGAGGGGCCGAGGCGTTGTCGGTGCGGTTGCTCTTGATGACCGAACCGCGCACGCCCTTGCGATCCTGCGGGTTGACGCGCAGCCATTCACGGACCTGTTCGGCATCACGCTGCAGGGACTCGATGCGGGCGATCGCCTGCGCTTCGAGGGTCGGCTCGACATCGGTCTGATCCGACGCGCGATGACGATGCAGCATCTGCACCACGGCCGCTTCCATCTTCCGGGCCTGGCGCACAAAGTCGGCACGCGTGCCGCTCTTCTGCTTGCTCGCGTTACTCGGCAGCTTGACGCCGTCGATTGCGAACATCTCGCGCCCGACCAAACCCTGCCGGTCGCAGATCAAGAGTACCTGCTTGAACACATCTGCGATCAGGTCGCCGAGGCCGCAGACGAAGCCGGCGATGGTCGTGAAGTGCGGACAGGAATCGCCGCTGAGCGCGACGAAGGTCACATGGTCCCGACAGGCCCGCTCGATGCCGCGACTCGACACGATGCCGCGTGAATACGCGAGCAGCACGACCTCCAACAGCATCGCCGGCGGATACGCGGTTGCGCCAGTCTCGTCGTTGGCGAAGCGGGCATCGAAGGCGCACAGGTCGATGTCGTGATCGAGCAGATGATGCAGCGCGTGCTCGAACGTGCCGGGCAGCAACTGCGCCTCGAGATCCACCGCCAGGAACCGCGGGCTCGTGTCGATCGTCTTGTAGCGCGCTATCGTCGTCTACCCCTCATTCGATGCAGAACTCTTGCAATCGACGCGCCTGCTCGGGACAATGGAGCGATGGATTTTCTACAGCTTCGTTAGGCTGCTCGATCTGCAAATGCCTGGCTTCGACGTATCAACGGCGACTGGTAAGACACCGACCGCCAACTAGGCCAAAAGGAACGCTGTATGCATGTATTTATCGACACTAATATCCTCCTCAACTTTTTTCATTTTACTAAGGAAGAGGTCGACGCTCTAGGAAATGTCTTTGCAACGCACCAACACGGTTCGGCGACCGTGCATCTAACTCAACAGGTGTGCGACGAATTTCTTAGGAACCGCGAAAACAAGATTAAGGATGCGATAAAGAGGTTCAAGGAAGTCAAGTTTGTAGCGCAGCTTCCATCTTTCATGAAGGCGTACGAGGAATACGAGTCAATTCTTAAGCTAAGCGCTGAGTTGCAAAAGCAAGCGAAATCCATCATGGATAAGGCTGATGAAGATATATCTTCGCGAAATCTGCAGGCGGATCATCTAATACAAGAGATTTTTAAATCGTCTGCCCCGGTTCCGACGACAGCCCAGCTCTATGCTGAAGCGAACATGAGGATGTCCATAGGGAATCCGCCTGGGAAGAATAGCTCGATCGGAGATGCAATAAACTGGACGGTTCTTCTTTCGGCGGTTCCCGATGGCGAAGACATTCATCTAATAAGCGAAGACGGAGACTTTTATTCCACGATAAATGAGAATCAGCCTCACCCGTTTCTTGATGATGAGTGGTCAAAAAAGAAGAAGTCGCAACTCTTTGTTTACCGGACGATCTCATCGTTCTTAGGGAAGCATTTTGATGGCGTGGCCTTTTCTTTCGATAAAACAAAAGAAGCGTTGATTGAGGAGCTTGCCCGGTCGGGCAATTTTGCGAACACACATCATCTTGTTGCGAAGCTTGAAAACTACACT
Organism: Beijerinckiaceae bacterium; assembly: GCA_964657795.1. GTDB lineage: Bacteria > Pseudomonadota > Gammaproteobacteria > Burkholderiales > Burkholderiaceae_D > CAHJXF01. Next base: position 11,340 of record CAZZWS010000027.1, on the reverse strand, counting down.
TACTTTTCGCTTCGGGAGGTCGAGAGGATTTTATCGGCGGCAGTGGCCAACAATCAGTTCGGATGGATTGTTCAAGATACCGACGTTTCGGACTTCTTACATCGAATTGCAGTTCCGCGCGCAGCGAACGTTAACGATCCGGAACAGAAAGAAATAATTTCAAAGGTCGTCGAAGAGCAGAAACAAAGGGTAGACGCCGCAGCCTAATCCACGGTTCGAGCGGACATCCTATAATTGGCCGCGCTGCACTGGTGTTTTATTTTAAGTTTCGCGCGGCCAACTATAGAATGCCGCTCAACCTAAACGTTTAGGCGTCCCAAATGTCAGCACCTTGGCGGCAGGTGGTTCGGGAGCAGTTGGAGATGCTTGCGTCGGAGCCGCATCAACTGGCGTACGAGCGGTCCGTGCCGCATGTGGACATCACACAAGAGTTGATCGCAGGCTGGTTTGACGACTCGTATCATCCCAACGAGGCGCAGTTCCGAGCCTGTTTCGAGAACGATGAACTCCAAGCTCTTGCAACTTTCGATGCAATCTACAAAGCACAGCGCGTGCTTCTCCCGTCAAGCAATGGTTCAGTTAAAGCGTGGTTGGCCAGTGCGGTCTGGCGTGAAGTCATGAGCGCAGCTGCCACCACACTCGCCGATGTCAAGCCTCACCCGAAGTTCCAGCGAACGGCTGCGCCGCCGCTGAGCTGATTCGTCAAACGATCGGCTCGACTTGCTTTGGAGGCGCTCCGCTTCAAAGCCGCCGAACAGGCGGTACCGTGGCCATCGGCACGAATGGCTCCGCCAATGTGTCGACCTTTGCCACGCCATCGAACCGGCTCTCCGGCTGCATCCGGAACGCCAGCACCACGCCGATCCCCATCAGGATCATGCTCCCCAGGAACGGCACCTCCCAGTTGCCCGTCCTGTCGATCAGCAGCCCCCCGATGACCGGACTGATGATCGCGGCCAGTGCCGAGCCGGTGTTCATCATTCCGCTCGCCGTCCCCGAGAACGCCGGCGCGATATCCATCGGGATCGCCCACATCGGCCCGATCGTCATCTCGGCGAAGAAGAAGCCGGCCGACAGGCACGCGAGCGAGACGTAGAGCTGGTGCGTGAACATCATCGGGATCAGCGCGAGCAACGTCAGCCCCATGCAGATCGCGACCATGGTGCTGCGCGCCTTCTTGAGGCTGCCGGTCCTGACGAGGATGCGGTCGGTCACGATGCCGCCGAGCGTGTCGCCGATGACGCCGGCGAAGAACACGCTCGACGCGAAGACCGCGGACTTCTTCAGGTCGAGGTGGTAGCTGTGCAGGAAGTACTGCGGGATCCACGACAGGAAGAGCCACAGCGTCCAGCCGTAGCAGAAGTAGACGATCGTCACCGGCCACATGCGCCTGAACAGCGGACCCCAGGGCACCTTCGGTTTCGTGGTCGGCGGGACCGGCAGGAATGCGGTCTCCTCGGCCGTGATCCGCGGATGATCGATCGGCTTCTCGGTGAACGTGAACGCCCACAGGATGACCCACAGGAAGCTCAGGCCCGCGCACGCGAAGAACGACTCGCGCCAGCCCCACGTGGCCATGATCGCGACGATGGCCGCCGGCGCCACCGCGTTGCCGATGCGGGCCGCGGCGTGCGTGATGCCCTGTGCGTAGCCGCGCTTCTCCTTCGCGACCCAGCGCGACATGGCGGCCGTGGCGGCGGGGAAGGTCGCGCCTTCGCCGAGGCCGAGCAGCACGCGTGCGAACAGCAGTGAAGCGAGGCCGCCCGACAGACCCGTGAGCACCGTCGCGCCGGCCCAGATCGTGCCGCACCAGATCAAGGTGCGCTTGGCGCCGAAGCGATCGCTGACCCAGCCACCGATGATCTGGAACACCAGGTAGGGATAGGCGAAGGCTGAGAAGACAAAGCCGATCTCGGTCTTGTTGAGGCCGAAGTCCCGCGCGAAGCCGTCGGCGGCGGTGCTGACGTTGACGCGGTCGAGATAGGTGATGAAGTACATCAGGCACAGCAGCATCAGCACGACGTTGGTCGCGCGGAACAGTTTCTTCATCGTGGTCTCCGGTTTCCTGATCGCCCGTTGTCGGCCGGGCTTGTCGTTACAACCACGCTCGGAACTGTCACCCCGGCGAAGGCTGGTGCCCAAGTTTCGCCACATGCGTCGATGGGGGCGAACTTGGGTCCCGGCCTTCGCCGGGATGACAAATACAAGATTTCCTTGGTTCTCGGCGAATGCGCAACCCGCTCAAGCCGCCTTCTTCAACCCCACCTGAGCCGCGTGACTCGCGAAGTGATCCATCGTCGCCTGCACGCCGCTGCCGGCGAGCCTCACGCCGGCCAGCTTCAGTCCCATCTCGCAGCCCGCCATCGTGCCGAGCAACGTCAGGTCGTTGGAAAAGCCGAGGTGGCCGATGCGGAACATGCGGCCCTTGACCTTGCCGAGGCCGGTGCCGAGCGACAGGTCGAAGCGTTCCCAGATCAGCCTGCGGACCGCATCCGCATCGACCCCCACCGGCATCACGACGCCGGTCAGGATCGGCGAATAGACGCTGGCGTCGGCGCACTGGATCGGCAGGCCCCACGCCTCGACGCCGGCGCGCACGCCGGCCGCCCAGCGCTGGTGTCGCGCGAAGACGTTGTCGAGTCCTTCGTCGGCGAGCATGTCGAGCGATTCGGACAGGCCGTAGAGCAGATTGGTGTTGGGCGTCGACGGCCAGTAGCCGGTCTTGTTCATCTCGACGATCTCGTCCCACGCCCAGAACGCACGCGGCAGCTTCGCGGTCTTCATCGCCTCGAACGCGCGCGGCGACAGCGCGTTGAAGCTGATGCCCGGCGGCAGCATCAGGCCCTTCTGCGAGCCGCTGATCGACACGTCGACGCCCCACTCGTCGTGGCGATAGTCGGCGCTCGCGAGACCCGAGATGGTGTCGACCATCAGCAGCGCCGGATGCTTCGCGGCGTCGATCGCGCGACGCACGGCCGGGATGTCCGACGTGACGCCGGTCGACGTCTCGTTGTGGACCACGCAGACGGCCTTGATGCGATGTTCGGTGTCCTTCCGCAAGCGTTCCTCGATCAGGTCGGCCTGCACGCCGCGTCGCCAGCTCGGCGTGTCGGGCAGCACGTCGTCCCTGCCCTGCCACGCGATGAACTCGGTCGTCAGGCCCATGCGCTTGGCGAGTTTTTCCCACAGCGACGCGAAGTGGCCGGTCTCGTACATCAGCACGTGATCGCCGGCGGAGAGCGTGTTGACCAGCGCCGCTTCCCACGCACCGGTGCCCGACGCGGGATAGATGACGACGGGATGCTGCGTGCGGAAGACCGTCTTGATGCCGGCCAGCACCTTCAGGCCGAGCGCGCCGAACTCAGGGCCGCGATGGTCGATCGTCGGCAGGCTCATCGCCCGCAGGATGCGATCCGGGACCGGGCTGGGTCCGGGGATCTGGAGGAAGTGGTTGCCGCTGGGATGGAAGTCGAGATCGAGCATGGTGCCTCCTTGGATCGGCGATTTCGTCGGCGCAGTTTCGCATTCAAAATGCAAAGGCACAACCGGCCGTCTGTAGTCGCAGCAATTGTGGTGCCGACGGATTGCATGCAAAATTGGCCCAGGAGGTGGTGCATGAGTGATGGGATTCACGCGATCCGGACGATCGCCGCGCCGGGCGCGGCGTCCGAGGGCACGAGCAACGTGATGCACGTGCTGCGCGTGTCGCTGCACGATCAGGTCGCCGCGCGTCTGCGCACGATGCTGGTCGAGGGCGAGATCGGGCCCGGCGCCAAGCTCAACGAGCGCGAACTCTGCGAGCGGCTGCAGGTGTCGCGCACGCCGCTGCGCGAAGCCATCAAGCTGCTCGCGGCCGAAGGGCTGGTCGACCTGCTGCCCAACCGCGGCGCCATCGCCGTCAAGCTCGACGAGGCCGACGTGACGCATGCCTTCGAGCTGCTCGCGACCCTCGAAGGCATGTCGGGCGAACTCGCAGCGCAGCGCATCACCGATGCCGAGCGCGCCGAGATCCGTGCGCTGCATTACGAGATGCGGGCCGCGTACGAGCGGCGCGACCTGTCGGCCTATTACAGACTCAACGCGCGCATCCATCGCGCGATCAACGACGCCGCGAGGAACCCGTTGCTCGCGGCGACCTATCGCTCGGTCAACGCGCGCGTGCAGTCGCTGCGCTTCAGGACCAACCAGGACGGCAAGAAGTGGAAGCTCGCGATGAAGGAACACGATGCGATGATCGACGCGCTCGACCGCCGCGATGCGGTGGGCCTGCGCGGCATCCTCATCGAGCACCTGCATCGCAAGCGCGACAGCGTGCTGGCCTTGCTGCGCGCCGGCGACATCTATCCGCCGCTGGTCGGCACGACGGCGGCCTGACGCGATGAACATCGAACCGCGCAGTGCGTTGATGCCGGCGACGACCGCCGCTGCCGATCTGGCTCCCAACGACATCTCCATCGCACTCGAACGCCGGCTGCGTTCGGAGACCGAAGGCGAGGTGCTGTTCGACGCCGGCGCACGGGGCCGCTACGCGACCGACGCGTCGATCTACCAGATCATGCCGGTCGGCGTGCTGGTGCCCAGGACCGAGCGCGACATCACGACCGCGCTGCAGATCGCCCGCGAACTGAAGGTCCCGGTGCTGCCGCGCGGTGGCGGCACCAGCCAGTGCGGCCAGACCACCGGCGCGGCGCTGGTGGTCGACGACTCGAAGCATCTGCGTCGCGTGATGAACGTCGACGTCGAGGCGCGCACGGCGGTCGTCGAGCCCGGCCTCGTCCTCGATCATCTCAATGCGCAGCTCAAGCCGCACGGCCTGTGGTTTCCGGTCGACGTATCGACCAGCGCGCAGGCCACGCTCGGTGGCATGGCCGGCAACAACTCGTGCGGCTCGCGCTCCATCGCGTACGGCAACATGGTCCACAACGTCATCGGGATGAGCGCGTGGCTGTCGGACGGATCGGCCGTCGAGCTCGGACCGGTCGCGACGCTCGGCGCGCGGGAGGCGTCGTTCGCGTCGTTCGTGCGCGACCTCGCGACGCGGCACCACGACGACATCGTCGACAAGTGGCCGAAGGTCCTGCGTCGCGTGGCCGGCTACAACCTCGACATCTTCGAGCCGCAGAGCGAGAAGCCGTACACCACCGACGGCAGCGTCAACCTCGCGCATCTGCTGGTCGGCTCGGAAGGCACGCTGGCCTTCACGCGATCGTTGACTTTGCAACTATCGCCGCTGGCGACGTCGAAGGTGCTCGGCATCGTCAACTTCCCGACGTTCCATGCGGCGATGGACGCGCCGCAGCACATCGTCAAGCTCGGGCCGACGGCGGTCGAGCTGGTCGATCGCACGATGATCGATCTGAGCCTGGGCAATCCGGCGTTCCGTCCCGCGATCGAGGCGGCGCTGACCGGCGACCCGGCGGCCATCCTGCTGGTCGAGTTCGCGGGCGACGACAAGCGCGTGCTGCTGACCAGGCTGAAGGCGCTGGTCGAGCTGATGGGAGACCTCGGCCTGCCCGGCAGCGTCGTCGAGATGCCCGACGACGGCCTGCAGAAGAACCTGTGGGAAGTCCGCAAGGCCGGCCTCAACATCATGATGAGCCTGAAGGGCGACGGCAAGCCGGTCAGCTTCATCGAGGACTGCGCGGTGCCGCTCGAGCATCTGGCCGAATACACCGACGCGCTCACCGAGACCTTCGCGCGGCACGGCTCGCGCGGCACCTGGTACGCGCATGCGTCGGTCGGTACGCTGCACGTCCGACCGATCCTCGACATGCGCCGCGAGGGTTCGAACGGTGGCGCGGCGAAGATGCGCGCCATCGCCGACGAGGCGGCGGCTCTGGTCCGCAAGTACAAGGGCGCGTACAGCGGTGAGCACGGCGACGGACTTTGCCGCGGCGAGTGGATCGAGTGGCAGTTCGGGCCGGCCATCAACGACGCGTTCCGTGCCATCAAGCAACGGCTCGATCCGATCGGCCTCTTCAACCCCGGCAAGATCATCGACCCGCCGAAGATGGACGACGGCTCGTTGTTCCGCTTCGCCCCGCCGACTGCGACCCGGCCGTATCGAACGATCCCGCTGAGGACGGTGCTCGACTGGTCGGCATGGGACGTGCAGAACGATCCGGTCACCGAAGAGACGACCGCGTCGGGCACCGGCGGCGACAACACCGGTGGCTTCGCGAAAGCCGTCGAGATGTGCAACAACAACGGCCATTGCCGCAAGTTCGACGCCGGGACGATGTGCCCGAGCTACCGCGTCACGCGCGACGAACAGCACCTGACGCGCGGCCGCGCCAACACCTTGCGGCTCGCGCTGTCCGGGCAAATCGGTGATGACGCCTTCACCAGCGAAGCGATGCACGACACGATGGACCTCTGCGTGTCGTGCAAGGGTTGCAGGCGCGACTGTCCGACCGGCGTCGACATGGCGAAGATGAAGGTCGAGTTCATGGCGCATTACAAGGCGAAGCACGGCTGGTCGCTGAAGGACCGCCTGATCGCGAACCTGCCGGAGTACGCCGACCTCGCGAGCCGCATGCCCGGCCTGATGAACCTGCGCGAACGCGTGCCGCTGATGAAGACGCTCGGCGAGCGCTGGCTCGGCTTCTCTGCGAAGCGCTCGTTGCCGCGTTGGCGCGCAGACACGTTCTGGCGCGTGCGCAGGTCGACGGCCGGCGCGTCGCTGTTCACGGACGCCGCCGGCACGCTGGCCCGCGCCCGCGTCGACGGCAAGGCAGCCGTCCTCTTCGTCGACACCTTCAACGGGACGTTCGAGAGCGAGAACGCGTGGGCCGCGGCGCGTGTTCTGCACGCCGCGGGTTACGCAATCCACACGTTGGAGAAGAAGGGCGCCCAGCATTGTTGCGGCCGCACGTATCTCGCGAGCGGCATGGTCGACGAAGCGAAGCGCAAGGCCGGCGCCTTGATCGACGCGCTGCTGCCGTTCGCCCTGGCCGGCATCGCGATCGTGGGCCTGGAGCCGTCGTGCCTGCTCACGTTGCGCGACGAAGCGCTGGTGATGGGCCTGGGTGACGCGGCGCAGGTCGTCGGCGGTCAGTCGTTGCTGTTCGAGGAGTTCGTCGCCCGCGAGGCGAAAGCGGGCCGCTTCGCGCTCGCCCTGACGCCGGTGACGCGGCCGATCCTCCTGCACGGCCATTGCCACCAGAAAGCGTTCGGCGCGGTGACGCCGATCATGGACGTGCTCAAGCTCATTCCCGGCGCGAAGCCCGCGCTGATCGAGAGTTCGTGCTGCGGCATGGCCGGCAGCTTCGGCTACGAGGCGAAGCACTACGACGTGTCGATGGCGATGGCGGAGTTGAGCCTGTTGCCGGCGATCCGCCAGCAACCGGACGCGATCGTGGTGGCGGACGGGACGAGCTGTCGGCATCAGATCGCGGACGGTGCAGGGCGTGAGGCGATCCATGTGGCGTTGCTGCTGGATCGGCTGTCGCGGTGACTGTTCGGCGCATGCGTCTGGTCGTACCATCGATCGATGGAAGACCTCGACGACCTGGCGCGGCGAAACGTTCGAGGACGACGAGCGTCTGATCGCGTTCGACTCGTCGAGCGATGACTGCACCGCGGATCATCATCATCGTCGCCGGTCCGAACGGAGCAGCCCGACGACCTTCGCACGCGCGTTCCCGCCCCGCGAAGCCGAGTGCCCCCGTTTCATCAACGCGGATCTGATCGCCGCCGGCTTGTCGCCCTTCGAACCCGAAGCGATGGCCATCCGCGCAGCGCGCGTGATGCTCGAGGAGATCGACGCCGCCGTGGGCCGAGGTGAAAGTTTCGCGTTCGAGACCACGTTGGCGGGCCGAGGCTACGTGCGACGGATTAGAGGCTGGCGTGCGAAGGGTTACCACGTCACTCTCATCTTTATCTCGTTACCTGGTGCCGAATGGGCGGTGAAGTGGGTGGCGGAACGAGTGAGGCAGGGTGGTCATGACATCGCCGAGCACGTCGTTCGTCGGAGGTTTTTGTCGGGACGAAAGAATTTCGAAGAGCGCTACAAGCGGATCGTCGATGATTGGGTGCTTTACGATAATTCCGGTCTTGAGCCGTTGCTGATTGAATGGAGGGAACGAGGATGGAAGAGGCAATTCGCAATGGCGATCATCTGGTTCACGCCCGTAATCCAGACCTCCGCAATTCGCTCGCAGCCCTGCAGCGCGCCGCTCGCATGGCCCGCGAGATCGCCGTTCGCACGGGGACGGACATCATCGTCAGTCGGGATGGCCAGATGGTTCGCGTCACGAGCGAAGAGCTGAGGGAGTTGGGGGTCAGTTGAAGGGGGGCGACTGGCGATAGTCCTCCGCGATGCATCGAGTCGTTGCATCCTCGTTGCATCACGAGGCATCCATCGCCCCCGGTTCGCTTGATTCGGGTGTCGCCCTCCGCTGTAAAACCGCAGCGCGCCCGTAGCGCATGGACATTGCCGTCCCGGTTCCGGTGATTCAAGGTCTCCCGGAGCCACGCCGCTTCAATGCTCGATTTTCCGACATACGATCGAGAACCGCCCGCCTCGAACTCAGGCCGCTTGCGCAAGGGGACGAATTCAGGCGGTTCGGCATCCACTTGAATCCGGACTTTCACGCGGTGCTGGAGCTCGCTTCCGTGGACCACCGCTGATCAAGGCGTGGTCGGCGACTGGCAAAGCAGGCGTGCAGAAAGCTGTGTCCGAACCGTCGAACGACAAGCGGGCAATCCCGGGTCGCATCTGAACAAGGCACGATCGACCGCTCAGTGAAGGTCCGCGCTGTCGAGTCTGGCTGGTGATTCGCAACACGCTGCGTCGGGCGCCGTGCCTCGGTTTCGTCGACGTTGCCGTGTAACGCTGCTGGACGACCGTGCGTTACGCGTTTGTCCGAGCGAGCCATCGGCGCCACGACGCGAAGATGCCGGACCCTGTCGGTCCACCGGCTGCATCAATCCCCTGTCCTGGATTTCTTCATGATCAACGCACGCGGCTACGCCGCCAATCACTCCTTCACCAGCCTCAAGCCGTTGTCGTTCGAACGCGAGGAAGCCGGTCCGCACGAGGTCGAGATCGAGGTCATGTTCTGCGGCGTGTGCCATTCGGACATCCATCAGGTCAAGAACGAGTGGGGCAACACGGTCTATCCGTGCATGCCCGGCCACGAGATCGTCGGCCGCGTGACGAGGGCCGGCGCCGCGGTCACGAAGCACGCGGTCGGTGATCTCGTCGGTGTCGGCTGCATGATCGACAGCTGCCGTCGTTGCGAGCCTTGCGCGGCCGGCGACGAGAATTACTGCGAAGGTCCCAACAGCTGGCTCGCGACCTACAACGGCCCGATGGTCCCGGCCAAGAAGTCGCCCGACGGCGCCAACATGTATGGCCGCGACAACACCTACGGCGGGTATTCGGACATCGTCGTCGTCAACGAGGACTTCGTACTCGAGGTGCCGCCTGGCCTGCGACCCGAAGTCGCGGCGCCGATCCTCTGCGCCGGCGTCACGACCTACTCGCCGATGAAGCACTGGGACGTGAAGGCGGGCGACAAGGTCGGCATCGTCGGCTTTGGCGGCCTCGGCAACATGGCCGCGAAGATCGCGAAGGCGATGGGCGCGAAGGTGACGGTCTTCACGACGACCCAGGACAAGCTGGTGGATGCCGAACGCCTCGGCGTCACGGGCGTCCTGCAGGACGACGAGGACGCGATGAAGGCGTTGAAGTCCAGCTTCGACTTCATCCTGTCGACGATCCCCGAGAAGCACGACGTCAACCCGTTCGTGGAACTGTTGAAGCGCGACCGGACGATGGTCGTGGTCGGTGCGCTGGAGCCGCTGGTCGCGGTCAACAACATGATGCAGGCGATGCATCGCAAGAGCGTGGCCGGGTCGCTGATCGGCAGCATCGCGGAGACGCAGGAGGTGCTGGACTTCTGCGCGGAGCATCGGATCGGTCCGGACATCCAGGTCATCGCCATCCAGGACATCAACGATGCGTACAAGAAGGTCGAAGACGGCGACGTCCGCTTTCGTTATGTGATCGACATGAAGTCGCTGGCGACGGAGGAGATCGACTGAGGAATGGTCGAGGTCGAGCGCGCGCACGCGTATGAGTACGCGTCCCGCTGAAGCACTCCTCTCTTCTTTGTCATCCCGGCGAAGGCCGGGACCCAATTCGCCCATCCCCCGCCGCTGCACGAACCCGGGCCCCGGCCTTCGCCGGGGTGACAGAGTGGAGTGGTCAGCCCGCGTGGGCGTGAAGGGGAGTGACGAAGTGGAATGGCGAGCCCGCGTGCGCGTGAGTTGGGATCACAAGTGGCGTGGTCCGCCTCCGTCGGGATGAAGAGGGTCGACCAAGCGGAAAGGCGAGCCACGTTGGCGCGAGGAGTCGGTGTGGTCGCGATACCGTTATATTGCACGGTATATTACGGTCCCCCGACAGCCCCTGCCGCCATGACTCTTCACCGCTCTTTCATCCGTGCCGTCCTGGTCGTCGCGTCGGGCATCACCGTTGCGCATTCGGCATGCGCCGCCGACCTCACCGTCTCGGCCGCGGCCAGTCTGACCAACGCCTTCAACGAGATCGGCAAGGCGTTCGAGGCGAAGAACCCCGGCAGCAAGGTGCAGTTCAATTTCGCCGCGTCCGGCGCGTTGCTGCAGCAGATCGTCAAGGGCGCGCCGGTCGACGTGTTCGCGAGCGCCGACGAGGAGACGATGAACGACGCGCAGACGCAGGACGCCGTCGACGCCGCGACGCGGATCGACTTCGTGCGCAACAGCCTGGTCGTCATCGTGCCGGGCGACGCGAAGTTCGTGCCGACGTCGGTGTCGGATCTGGCCAGGGATTCGATCACCAGGGTCGCCATCGGCCAGCCGGCCAGCGTCCCGGTCGGCCGTTATGCGAAGGCGGTCCTCGAGCAGGCCAACCTCTGGTCCACCGTCGAGCCGAAGATGATCGGCGCCTCGTCGGTGCGTCAGGCCCTCGACTACGTGGCGCGCGGCGAGGTCGACAGCGGCTTCGTCTACGCGACCGACGCGGCCGTGATGCCCGACAAGGTCCGCGTCGCTTTTTCGGTGCCGACGCTGCAACCCATCCTGTACCCGATCGCGGTCCTGAAGAACGCCGGCGACAAGGCCCTGGCGCTGCGCTTCGTGCGTTACGTGATGGAGCCCGACGCGCAGGCCGTCCTCGCGCGCTATGGCTTCGCGAAGCCCTGACGCGCTGACGGCATCATCGCGATGGAGCCCGCCTGGGTCGCGCTGGCTCTGTCGCTGAAGGTCGCGTCGTGGGCGACCGCCATCGATCTCGTGCTCGGCATCGCCGCGGGCTACGCGCTGGCCCGCTACCGATTCCTCGGACGTGATGTC
>CAZZWS010000026.1:17028-26215 GCA_964657795.1 Beijerinckiaceae bacterium | reverse complement strand
GGTCGTCGAACAGACGTTTGGCCATCATGATCACTTCGGCGTCGATGTCGGGGCCCGCGAAGCCGAGCGCCTCGATGCCGAACTGGTGGAACTGCCGCGTCCGCCCGCGCTGCGGTCGCTCGCGACGGAACATCGGGCCGATGTACCAGAGCCGCTGCGGCCCGTCGTACAACAGGTTGTGCTCGATGGCCGCGCGCACCACCGACGCGGTGCTCTCCGGTCGCAGCGCGAGGTGTTCGCGATGACCGTCCTTGTCGGCCTTGTCGTCGAAGGCGTACATCTCGTGCTCGACGATGTCGGTGACCGCGCCGACGCCGCGTGCGAACAACGACGCCTGTTCGAGGATGGGCGTGCGGATGCGTCGATAGCCGTAGGCGCGCGCCACCCCGGCCGCGGCCTCCTCGAAGCGCTCCCACAACGGCGCGTCCCCGGGGAGCGTGTCGTTCATCCCCTTGACCGCGCGCAACGCCTCCTTGCCTGAAGACGAGCCGCTCATGCCGGCACGGCCATCGGCTCTGGCTGCCGGATCGACCCGTAACGCCGCTCGACGTATTGCGCGACCAGCGCCTGGAATTCCTCGGCGATGCGGTCGCCCTTCAGCGTGATGTTGCGCTCGCCGTCGATGAACACCGGCGCGACCGGATTCTCGCCCGAGCCCGGCAGGCTGATGCCGATGTCCGCGTGCTTGGACTCGCCGGGACCGTTGACGATGCAGCCCATCACGGCGACGTTCATGGTCTCGACACCGGGATAACGGGTCTTCCACTGCGGCATCTGCTCGCGCAGCCAGCCCTGGATGCTCGACGCGAGCTCCTGGAACACGGTGCTGGTCGTGCGGCCGCAACCCGGGCACGCGATCACCATCGGCGCGAACGCGCGCAGCCCCATCGTCTGCAGGATTTCCTGCGCGACCACGACTTCCTTCGTGCGATCGCCGCCCGGCTCGGGCGTCAGCGAGATGCGGATCGTGTCCCCGATGCCCTGCTGCAGCAGCACCGCGAGCGCCGCGGTCGATGCGACGATGCCCTTGCTGCCCATGCCGGCTTCGGTGAGCCCGAGGTGCAACGGATAGTCGCAGCGCTGCGCGAGTTCGCGGTAGACGGTGACCAGGTCCTGCACGTTCGAGACCTTGCACGACAGGATGATGGCGTCGCCGCGCAGGCCGAGTTCTTCCGCCCGCATCGCGCTCTCGATCGCCGACGTGACGAGCGCCTCGACCATCACCGACTGCGCCTCGCGCGGCGTCTCGCGCTTCGCGTTCAGATCCATCACCCGCGCCAGCAGCGCCTGGTCGAGGCTGCCCCAGTTGACGCCGATGCGGACCGGCTTGTCGTACTGGCACGCGACCTCGATCATCCGGGCGAAGTTGTCGTCGTGCTTGCTGCCCGCGCCGGCGCCCGAGCCGACGTTGCCCGGGTTGATGCGGAACTTGGCGAGCGCCGCCGCGCAGTCCGGATACTGCGTCAGCAGCTTGTGGCCGTTGTAGTGGAAGTCGCCGACCAGCGGCACGTCGATGCCCATGCGGTCGAGCTGCTCGCGGATGGCCGAGACTTCCCTGGCCGCCTCGGGCGAGTTGACGGTGATGCGGACCAGCTCGGATCCGGCCAGCGCCAGCTCCTTGACCTGGATCGCGGTCGCGATGGCGTCGGCCGTGTCGGTGTTGGTCATCGACTGGACGACGACGGGCGCATCGCCGCCGACGCGTACCACGCGACCGGCATTGCGGACCGCCACCGTCCGGGTGAGGTGACGCAGCGTCGACCCGTGCGACGGTGCGACGGACCAGTCGTTGGCGGTCGTGCTGGTGATCGATCGTTCGAGAGTGGCTGACATGACGATGGAATCCAGGAAAGGGCAGGAGAAGCGCGGCCCGGCAGCGTACCGCGGACGATGGTCACGCGAGTGACCGCGCGCATCGGGGACGACGTGAGGTCAGGACAAACTCAAGCGCGCGACCGAAGTGCGCGTGTACGGCGCGAGGTCGACCGGCTTGCCGCGGAACTTCAGCGCGACGCCCTTGGCGTTGCCGACGATCAGCGTGAACGGCGCCTCGCCACCGATCTGTTGGTCGGATCCCGCGACGTTGAGCTGCTGCAGCAGGATCTTGCCGTCGGCGGCCCGTACCTCGACCCAGGAATCCTCGTTGAAGTGGAACGTCAACACCGCGCCGGATGCTGGCGACGCCGCTTGCGCTGCGCCTTGCAGCGCGGCAGGCGATGCGGGCGTCGTCGAGGCCGCCTCCTGCGCCGGTGCGGGCGCTCCCGGCAGCGGTCCGTCCGCAGCGACGGACCCGTCGGTCCCGGCGTTCGACGGACTCGTCGCCGGGGTCGTCGATCCGTCCGCGCCCGCCTCGCTCCGCTTGCCGGCCGCGTCGTCGGGGCCCGTGGGTCGCGCCGCGAGCAGCGCCTTGCCGCCGTCGACCATGTGATCGAACGACGCCGTACCCGACCACGCGATCAATGCCGCGATCAGCGCGAAAGCGAAGGCGCCGAAGATCAACGCACGACCGTTGTGCCGGCCGTCGCTCGGGCCGCTGCGTCGCGGCATCATCGCGTGAGTCGACCCGGGTGCGACCAGGATGCTGTCGGCGCTTCGCGAACGCACGCGGGTCTGGCCGACGCGATCCATCAGCGTCGCCGCATCGAGCTGCAACGCGCGCGCGATGTTGCGCAGGAAGCCGCGCAGATAGGGGCCCTCCGGCAACTCTTCCCAGCGCTCGTCTTCCATCGCGGCGATGCGCCGCGCCGGCAGCTTGACGAGGACGGCAACGTCGACGTGCGACATGCCGAGTTCGAGCCGGCGCGCGCGCAGAAAGGCGCCCACGCCGTCACGCTCCGGAGACATCGCCGAAGTCGTCACCGATGTCGTCAGGCGCGTCGCGTTGTCGATGTCACCGTCCGCTTCCATCCCTGCCAAAGTCCTTTCGCGAAGACCATCGAGCGATCCGCTCAATCGTCGTAATTGCCGCGTCGCTGCATCTGCGCCTCACGGGAATCGGCGAAGCGTCGCTCCAGCTGATTCTCGAGAGCCACCTCGTTGGTCTTGTTGCCGAGCCGTCGCTCGATGCGGGCGCCGAGCCAGAGACTCGCCGCCGTCGGAGACGGGCTGTTGTTGACCTGGCTGACGTAGAAGCGTGCCCGCGGCAGGTCCTTGCGCCCGAAATAGATCAGTGCGAGGTTGTAGGCCGCGACCGCGCCGGAAGGGTCGGCCTCGAAAGACCGCCTGAAATAATCTTCGGCGAGAACCGGATCGCCGAGCTTGTTGGCGCAGACGCCGGCGTTCTGCAGCGGCTTGGCCTTCTGGATGTACAGCGGATTCTTCAGCGCCCGGTCGAACCACGTCAGCGACTCCTTCTCGCGTCCGCGCTGACACAGGAACCAGCCGTAGTTGTTGTCGACATCCGAATTGTCGGGCTCGATCTGCAGCGCGCGCTGGAAGCTCTTCTCCGCCAGATCGTTCTGCTGCAGCTCGGTGTAGACCAGCGCCAGGACGGTGTGCGCGTCGGCGAAATCGGGATCGATCGTCAAGGCCTGCTTCAGCTCGTCGAGCGCCGTATTGAACTGACCGTCCTGGTAGTAACCGACCGCCAGTTGCAGCCGGATCGTCGCCCGCTTGCGGGCATCCGACGGGCCACTGGCGTCGCGATCGCGGATATCGACCTTGGCCGAGCTGGCCGACGTCGCGGTGTCGTTGGACTTCGCGATCTTGGGCCCCGACGAGGTCGTGGAGCAGGCCGTGACGAGCAGGGGGACGCAGACCGCCAGCGCGGCGACGGTGCGACGGCTCATGGCGCGACGGTGGCCGGTACGAATGCCAGTGGCACGACGCGCGCGCCACGCTCGGCGAGCCGCGTGCGATCCCGGACCGCTCCCGCCAGCTGACCGCATGCCGCGTCGATGTCGTCGCCGCGCGTCTTGCGGATGGTGGTGACGATGTCGGCCTGCAGCAGGATGTCGCCGAACGCACGGATGCGCTGGCGCGACGAGCCCTGCAGGCCCGCGGCGGGGAACGCGTTGAACGGGATCAGATTGAACTTGCACGGCGTGTCGCGGACCAGCGCGACCAGCTCGCGGGCGTGCGCATCGCTGTCGTTGATGCCGTCGAGCATCACGTATTCGAACGTGACGAAGTCGCGCGGCGCGCGTTCGAGGTAGCGATTGCACGCCGCCAGCAGTTCCCGCAGCGGGTACTTGCGATTGAGCGGCACGAGGTCGTCGCGCAGCATGTCGTTGGACGCGTGCAGCGACACGGCGAGCGCCACCGGGCAATCGTCGCGAAGACGATCCATCATCGGCACGACGCCGGACGTGGACAGCGTGACCCGTCGCCGCGACAAGCCGTACGCGTGGTCGTCGAGCATCAGTCGCAACGCGGCCACGACCGGCTGATAGTTGAGCAGCGGCTCGCCCATGCCCATCAGCACGACGTTGCTGATGATGCGTTCGCCGGCGTCGTCTTTTCCGGGCGCCACCGATCCCAGCATCCGGTTGGCCAACCACAGCTGTCCGATGATCTCGCCGGTGGTGAGGTTGCGGTTGAAGCCCTGCTTGCCGGTCGAGCAGAAGCGGCAGTTGACCGCGCAACCCGCCTGCGTCGAGATGCACAGCGTCCCGCGACTGGTCTCGGGAATGAAGACCATCTCGACCGCGTTGCCCTGCCCGGCGTCGAGCAGCCACTTGCGCGTGCCGTCGCCGGACGTGTGATCGCTGAGCGGGGCCATCGCACGGACTTCGGTCGTCTCGACCAGCCGCTCGCGCAGGCTCTTCGCGAGCGTGGTCATCTCACCGAAGTCCGACACCCCCGCGCGATGGATCCACTGCAGCAGTTGCGTTGCCCGGAACGGCTTCTCGCCGTGCGCGACGCACCACGCGTTCATCGCGTCGGCGTCGAGATCGAGAAGATTGGTCCGTTCGGTCATGGCATGCGCGGCGGCGAACGACTCAGCGCGAGTAGACGTTGAGCGCGGGAAAAAAGTAGGCGATCTCGCTGGCCGCCGTCTCCGGCGCGTCGCTGCCGTGCACCGCGTTGGCATCGATGCTGTCCGCGAAATCGGCGCGGATGGTGCCGGCGTCGGCCTTCTTCGGATCGGTCGCGCCCATCAGGTCACGATTCTTCTGGATGGCGCCGGCGCCTTCGAGCACCTGGATCACGACCGGTCCCGAGACCATGAAGTCGACCAGGTCCTTGAAGAACGGCCGCGCCTTGTGGACCGCATAGAATCCTTCCGCTTCCGCCTGCGACAGCTGCGTCATGCGACAGGCGACGATGTTGAGCCCCGCATCCTCGAAACGCGAAAGGATCTTGCCGATCACGTTCTTGGCCACTGCGTCGGGCTTGATGATCGATAGGGTACGCTCGCTTGCCATGGTGTCCTCGAATCTGGAATTGTTGGTCTTGTCAACCCTCGATGTTAACACGGCGGTCGCGCGAGCTTGCTCGATGGCGCGGGTTCGCGGGAGCTCGTGATCGCTGTCGCAGGTCACGATTTCCACCGCTCACGGCGGCACGGCTTGCAACTTTCCGCAAATATCGAGGTCGCAGTGCCGTATGATGAAATTCGTCGCTTGCATCCGGTGCGAGCGCCTCGATCTTGATCTCGTGATCCCGAATCACCCGCATCATCATCCGCATCGTTCGCATCAAAACTGCCGGCATCCGAACCAGGAGTCTGTTGACATGGACAACAATCTGAACCGCAACCTTTCGAGCGCCAATCCGTACGGCTCCGGCGCGGGCGCCACCGGCTCCCTGCTCGAGCGCAACGCGGTCCTGCGCAATACCTACTGGCTGTTGGCGCTGTCGCTCATCCCCACGATCGCCGGCGCCTGGACGGGCATCGCGTTCAACCTGGCCGGCGTGATGGGTGCGCGCCCGGGCATGACGCTGATCGTCTTCATGATCGGCGCCTTCGGCCTGATGTACGCGATCCAGCGCAACCGCGACACCGGAGTCGGCGTGGCGTTGCTGTTGGTCTTCACGTTCTTCATGGGCCTGATGCTGACGCGGCTGCTGTCGTTCGTGCTCGGCTTCTCCAACGGCGTGTCGTTGATCACGATGGCGTTCGGCGGCACGGCGATCATCTTCGGCGTCATGGCGACGGTCGCGACCGTCAGCAAGCGCGACTTCTCCGGTCTCGGCAAGTGGCTGACGGTCGGCGTCGTGATGATCCTGCTCGCCGCGGTGGCCAACATCTTCCTGCAGTTGCCCGCGTTGATGCTGACGGTCTCGGTCCTCGCGATCGGCATCTTCTCGGCCTTCATGCTGTACGACGTCCAGCGCGTCATCAACGGCGGCGAGACCAACTACGTCAGCGCCACGCTCGCGATCTACCTGGACGTCTACAACGTGTTCAGCAACCTGTTGATGATCCTTGGCATCTTCGGCGGCAACCGGGAATAGGGAAGCCGGTTCAGTTCGAGAAAAAACCCGCCACGGCGGGTTTTTTTACGCCGGTTCGTCCGCTGTCCTCGTGCGATCGAAGACCGCCATCGACTCCACGTGCGAGGTCTGCGGGAACATGTTGACGATACCGGCCTGGCTCAGCACGTAGCCGGCGTCGTGGACCAGCACCGCCGCGTCGCGCGCGAGCGTCGCCGGATTGCAGGACACGTAGACGATGCGCCGCGGAGCGCGATCGCCGAGCGCAGCCAGCGCGTTGACCACCGCGATCGCACCTTCGCGCGGCGGGTCGATCAGCATGCGGTCGAACGGGCCGTCGTCCTTCGCGAGCGCCTCGAACCACGCCGCGTCGACCTCGAACAGGTTCACCGCCGAGAACGACAGCCGGTCGCCGAGGCCGTTGCGGCGCGCGTTCTCCGCGGCTCGCGCCGTCATCGTCCTGCTGCCTTCGACGCCCACGACCGCGCTCGCGAGCCGCGCCAGGGGCAACGAGAAGTTGCCGAGTCCGCAGAACAGGTCCGCGACCCGATCGCCCGGTTGTACGTCCAGCAGCCGCAACGCACGCCCCACCAGCACGCGGTTGATCTGCGCGTTGACCTGCGTGAAGTCGGTCGGCAGGAAGTGGATGCGCACGTCGAACTCGGGCAGGTCGTAGTGCAGCTCGGTCGGCGAACCGGCGAGCAGGGGGACGACGGTGTCGGGACCCTTCGATTGCAGCCAGAACACGACATCGTGTCGGGCCGAGAACGCGATCAGCCTGGCCTCGTCAGCCGCGTCGAGCGGATCGAGGATGCGCAGCACCATGACCGTCTCCGGGTCATGGGTGCCATCGCGTTCGCCGATCGCCAGTTCGATCTGCGGCAGGCGCCTGCCGTCCGTCAACGACTCGATCAGGCCGCGCAACGGCACCAGCAACGCGGACACGTGCGGCGGCACCACGTGGCATTCGCGCATGTCGGCGACGAAGCTGCTGCGGCGTTCGTGAAAGCCCACCAGCGCACCGCCCTTCTTCTCGACGATGCGCACCGACAGCCGCGCGCGATGCCGGTAGCCCCACGAAGGTCCGTGGACCGGCGGCAGGATGCGCGCCGCCCTGACCCGGCCGATGTGCCACAGGTGATCCTCGAGCACGCGTTGCTTGACCGCGACCTGCGACGTGCCTTCGAGGTGCTGCATCGAACAGCCGCCGCAGACGCCGAAGTGCGGGCAGCGAGGCACCACCCGCGCGACGCTGGCGGCCTGGATCGTCCCGACCTCGGCGATCTCGTAGCTGGGCTTCCTCCTGTGGCTCGCATAGCTCACGCGCTCGCCGGCCAACGCACGTTCGACGAAGATCACCTTGCCATCGGCATGCCCGACCCCGCGACCTTCCTGGTCGAGCGATTCGACGACGAGGACCGGCAGATCGGGCGACGACGGATCGACGCGCGGGACGCGCTCCCGGCGCCTTCCGTGACCACGCCTCATGGCGCGGCGTCCTTCCAGGCGGCGAGATATTCGCGCCAGTGCTCGCCGGGCAACGACGACAGCAACGCTTTCGCGAGCGCGACCTCGGCCTCGAACGCGGCCGGACTCTGCACGCCGCGCATGACCTGGAAGCGGCAATACATCAGCCACGTGTTCATCACATCGGTCTCGCAGTAAGCGCGGATCTCTTCGAGCTTGCCGTCGAGGTACGCGGGCCAGACCTGACTGCCGTCCATGCCCATCTTGCCGGGGAAGCCGCACAGCTTGGCGAGCGCATCGAGCGGCGCGGCCGCGCGCGGCTGATACATCGCCAGCACGTCCATCAGATCGAGATGCCGCGTGTGATAGCGGCCGATGTAGTTGTTCCACTTGAAGTCCCGATCGTCGTCGCCGAGGTCCCAGTAGCGACCCGCCGCGATGCCGTGGACCAGCCCGCGGTAATGCAGCACCGGGAGATCGAAGCCGCCGCCGTTCCACGACACGAGCTGTGGCGTATAGCGCTCGACGGTCTTGAAGAAGTCGGTGACGAGCTTCGCCTCGCCGTCCTCGGGATCGCCGATCGACCGGACGCGCAGGCCGTCGTCGTCGCGGAAGACGCACGAGATCGCAACGATGCGCTGCAGATGCAGGGGCAGGAAGGCACGGCCGGTCAGCGCTTCACGGTCGGCCGTGGCCCGCGCGGCCACCGCGGCATCGTCGAGACCGGTCTCGTAGGCGCCGAGCTTGCGCAGGCCGGCCACGTCGGGAACCGTCTCGATGTCAAAGACGAGGACCGGGATCATCGAATGGACCGTCCCGCGCCAGGTGCGCGCATCAACGCTCTGGCAGGTACTTGAGCGGATCCACCGGCTTGCTGTCGCTGCGGATCTCGAAGTGCAGCTTGACGCTGTCGGTGTCCGAGTTGCCCATCTCGGCGATCTTCTGGCCGCGCGTGACGGTGGCGCCTTCCTTGACGAGGTTGGCGCGGTTGTGCGCGTACACCGACAGCAACTCCGGCGAGTGACGGACGATGACGAAGTTGCCGTAACCGCGGACGCCGGTCCCCGCGAACGTCACCTTGCCGTCGGCCGCGGCGAGCACGGCGTCGCCGGGCTTGCCGGCGATGTCCACGCCCTTGCTCTTGCCGTCGCCGAACGCTTGCGCCGGCTTGCCGGCCGCCGGCCAGGCCCACACGATCGCCGCGGCCGGAGCCGTCGTGGTTGGCGCCGCGGTTGGCGGAACGGCGGCTGCCGCGATGGCCGGTGTCGTCGCGTCGCGTCCGGCATGGCAACGTGCAGAGCCTTGTCGCTCGGATCGTTCGGCTCGTGGCCGTAGCCCTGCT
>CAZZWS010000026.1:10169-17018 GCA_964657795.1 Beijerinckiaceae bacterium | reverse complement strand
GCCGCCGTCGGGCCGCGACATCTCCGCGAACGCGGCATCCGAATAAGGTCGCCTGGTGCCTGACGGTCCCGTCTTGAGCGGCGCACCCGACGACGACGAAGACGCCGGGCCGGACGACGAACCCAGGGGTCGCTGCTCGACCGTCTCGCTGCCGATCGCCGAGGTCGTCGCCACCGGCGGCCCGTCGTCGACCACCGGGGGCGGCGGCGGGGGCGATACGCGCAGCACCTGATCCGGAACGAGTCGAGCCGTGGGACTCGATTTGTTCCAGGCCGCCAAATTCGCCGGCGTCGTGTTGTAGCGCGTCGAGATCGAGGCCATCGTGTCGCCTCGCCTGACGGTGTAGAGCTGTTGCGGCGGCGTGGCTGTCGGCGCCGCGGCGGCCGTGCCCCGCGCGTCCGACCAGTCCTCGACCGGCGTCACGTTGAGGCTGCGCCCGGCGCAGCCCGCCAGCAGCAACCCGATGACCACCGTCGTCGCGAATGACATCGTCGCCAGTGACGCGGAGCGACTCGAAGGGAAGCGAAACGTCATGGATGAGGCTGTCTGGAAGGGGCTGCGGAGTTTAACGCACGACCCCCGCCTGCTCCCGTCAGCCGCGTCGACGAACCCGACCGGGCCATCAAGCGAGGCCGGCGATCAGCGGCACGAAGCGCACGGCGTCGAGCAGCGTCGTCGACCAGCCCGAGCGTGCGGTCCTCACGATCAGACACAACGTCTGCTCGCCGTTGCGCACACGACTCGTCGTCAGCGGCGCCAGTGCACGGCCTCCGACCTTCAGTTGATCGAGCAACGCGTCCGGCAGGGACTCTCCCGCGGCCGCGATCAGCATCGCGTCGAACGGCGCCTCGGCGGGCAGTCCCTTGAGGCCGTCGCCGTACACCAGCCGCAGGTTGGGCACCCGCAGCGCCCGCAGGTTGTCGCGTGCGCGGTCGTGCAACGCGCGGATGCGTTCGATCGAATAGACCTCGCCGACGGTCGTGGCGAGCACGGCCGCCTGATAACCACAGCCCGTGCCGATCTCCATCACGCGCGCCTGGCGCGGCGCGACCGGCAGGTCGGAGAGGATCAGTTCGGTCATCCGCGCGACGACGTACGGCTGCGAGATGGTCTGCGCGTGACCGATCGGCAGCGCCGTGTCGTCGTACGCGCGACTCGCGATGCCCTCGTCGACGAAGCGATGGCGCGGCGTGGTCCGCATCGCCGCGAGCACCGCGGGATGGCGGATGCCGGATGCGACGAGGCGCTCGACCATGCGCTCGCGCAGCCGGTCGGGGTTGACGGTGGCCCGCGCGTGACCGGTGCCCAGCGTGCGCTCGCGACGGTCGGCCTCGGCCTTCGCGCGCGGCTCGACGGGAACGACGCGGGCCGCGGGCGCAGGCGTCTTGGGCCTGGCCTTGGCCGCGACGATCGGCTTGCCGGGGCGCGAGGCCTTGGCCGCCGGCGTCTTCGGCATGTCGACCATCCACGACTTGCGCGCCGGAGCCTTCATGTCAGGACGCGAGCCATCCCTCGACGTCGGCCAGCCGATCGACCTGCGTCAGGTCGATCTGCAGCGGCGTGATCGCGACGCTGCCGCTGGCGACGGCGTGGAAGTCGGTGCCCGGACCGGCGTCTAGCGCCGCGCCGGCCGCGCCGATCCAGTAGATGGTGCCGCCGCGCGGGCTCTCCATCACATGGACCGGCTCCGACGGATGACGCTTGCCGAGTCGCGTCACGACGCGCGGAGCGCGGTCGACATCGGCGTGGTTCGGGATGTTGACGTTGAGCAGAAGCGGGCCTTTGGGCGCCCTGGCCATCACGTCGGCCACCAGGTCGCGGGCGACCCGGGCGGCCGCATCGAGATGGGTCCAGTCGCGGTCGACCAGCGAGAACGCGAACGACGGCACGCCGAACAGGAAGCCTTCCATCGCGGCCGCGACCGTGCCCGAGTAGATGGTGTCGTCGCCCATGTTGAGGCCGTTGTTGATCCCCGAGACCACGACATCGGGCCGCTGCTCGAGCAGGCCGGTCATCGCGATGTGGACGCAATCGGTCGGCGTGCCGTTGACGTAGCGGAAGCCGCTGTCGGTCCGGTGGACGGTCAGCGGCCGATTGAGCGTCAGCGAATGCGACGCCCCGCTCTGGTTCTGCTCAGGCGCGACGACCGTGACGTCGCCGATCTCGCCCATCGCGCGCGCGAGCGCGATGATGCCCGGCGCGAAATAACCGTCGTCGTTCGAAACCAGGATGCGCATGGGCGACTGCTTGAGGAAGTCCGACCGGAGCGTCGCGATCGGCTCGAACCTGGCGGAGCAGGTGAGGGAAACGAGCTTAGCACGCGCGTGGCCCCCGGCCGACTCATGCCGCGACCGGTTCCTTGTCACGGCACCAGGCTTCGAAAGCCTCGTGATCGAGCGCCTTCGCGAACAGGTAGCCCTGCCCCATCTCGCAGCCGAGTTCCGCCAGGCGGTTCTGCTGCCACGCGTTGTCGATGCCTTCGGCGACCGTCTTCAGCTTGAGCTTGTTCGACAGGTCGATCATCGACTCCACGATCGACAGCGCCTTCGGATGCGACGACATCCGGCGCACGAAGGAACGATCGAGCTTCAGTTCGGTGATCGGTGTGCGGTTGAGCTGTTGCAGCGACGAGTATCCGGTCCCGAAGTCGTCGACCGCGATCCCGCATCCCTTCATCCGCAGGCGCAACACGTTCTCGAGCACCGTCGTCGCGTCGCGCGCGAACGCCTTCTCCGTGATCTCGAACGTGAACCGGGCAGGATCGGCGCCGGTCTTCGCGATGTGGTCGAGCAGGCGGTGCGCGCAGTCGGGTCTTTCGAGCGACAGTGGCGACACGTTGATCGCCAGGGGCACCACCAGCCCCCGTTTCGCCCAGGACGCCGCGTGCCGGCCCGCTCTCTCGATGACGAGGTCGGTCAGCGCGTCGATCATGCCGGCGTTCTCCATCAGCTCCACGAAGTGGACCGGCGCGAGCACGCCGAGCTCCGGATGCTGCCAGCGCGCCAGCACCTCCGCGCCGCGAATGCTCCCCGTCGCGAGACAGACCTTGGGCTGATAGAACGGCACGAACTGGCGCGACGCGAGCGCGCCCTCGATCTCTTCGAGCACCGCGCGATCGGGCTCCACGCCCTCGCCGGGTGGCGCGACGACATCCGAGTAGACGGTCCGGTCGAAGTGAACCCGTGCGACCAGTTGTTCGAGCACCTTGACGTTGAAGGGCACGCCGAGCACGCCGAGCAGCGGGGCCTTGTAGGCACGCGCCATCCACTCGGCCGACGAGCGGACCGCGTCGTCGTGGCGCGAATAGAGGATCAGGCCGCCGAGCCCCAGGCGCGACGCGTGACGGATGAATTCGAGGCCGTCCATCCCGGCCATGTCCATGTTGCAGACCACGATGTCGAAGCCGTAGGAATGCTTCTGGAGGATGTTGATCCCTTCGTGCCCGTCGGCGGCGCCGGCGACGCCACCGCAGCCGATGCGCGTCAGCATCTTCTGCAGCTTTTCGCGGTTGTCCTGTCGCTCTTCGACGATCAGGATCTTCAATTGCGCTAGCGCCCCCATGCCATCCTCGTCGACCGTACCGCCGTAGTCAAAATTTGCTGCGACAAAAGGGGAGCGCAGGATGCGCGGGCCGCCTTTCGTCCTGTCCATCGTCATCGGCCGCGCACACGTCGACTTGAGTGCCGGTCGTCGGGCGGCGGACGATCGCCGGTTGTGTTTTTCGATGGCGGCCCCAACGTCGACTGATGATTCCTTACTCCGTCCTCGATCTGTCCCCGATTGCCGAAGGCTCCGACGCCGCGCAATCGTTCCGCAACACGCTCGACCTCGCACGCCACGCCGAACGCTGGGGCTATCGACGCTACTGGCTGGCCGAGCATCACGGCATGCCGGGCGTGGCGAGCGCCGCGACGGCGGTGCTGATCGGGCACGTCGCCGCAGGCACGTCGACGATCCGCGTCGGCGCGGGCGGCATCATGCTGCCCAACCACGCGCCGCTGGTCATCGCCGAGCAGTTCGGCACACTCGAATCGCTGTTCCCCGGGCGCATCGATCTCGGACTCGGCCGCGCCCCGGGCTCCGACCAGCGCACCGCGCGCGCACTGCGACGCGACCTACAGACCGATCCGGACGCGTTCCCGCAGGACGTGATGGAGCTGATCGACTTTTTCTCGCCGGCGCCGCGACAGTCGGTCCGGGCCGTGCCGGGGACCGGCCTGCAGGTGCCGATCTGGATCCTCGGCTCGAGCTTGTTCGGTGCCCAACTCGCCGCGGCGTTCGGGCTGCCGTTCGCGTTCGCGTCGCACTTCGCGCCGGCGCAGATGATGGAAGCCGTCGCGGTCTACCGCGCGGAGTTCAGGCCGTCCCGGGCCGGCGACCGGCCGCACGTGATGCTCGGCTTCAACGTCTTCGCGGCAGATACCGACGCGGAGGCGACCTACCGCGCGTCATCGATGCAGCAGGCGTTCATCAACCTGCGCAGCGGCCGACCGGCCCCGTTGCCGCGACCGGTCGAAGGCTTCGTGGAACGCATCGGTCCCGCCGAGCGGGGCATGCTGGCGCAGGCGTTGTCGTCTTCGGCGATCGGGACGCCGGACCGCGTGCGGACCGCGCTGCGCGACTTCATCGCGAGGACCGGGGCCGATGAACTGATGCTGACCGCGCAGATCCACGACCATGCGGCCCGGCTGCGCTCCTACGAACTCGCGGCCGAAGTCCTCGCCACCGAGAAGCTCGCTGCCTGATCCGGCGCGATCACCACGGCAGCCGCGCGCCGTCGTAGGACACGAAGCTGCCGCTGTCCTGCACGGCGAGCCCGTCGAGCACGTCGAGCATCTCGCCTGTCGCGATCGACGGTGAACGTCCGATGCGCGCGCCGCCGAATGGCGCCGACAGCGCCGTGTCGACCGTGCCCGGGTGCAGCGCGACCAGGATCGCGCCGGGTGTCGTGCGCGCCCACTCGATCGCCGCATTCTTCACGACCATGTTGAGCGCGGCCTTCGACGCCCGATAGGCCGTCCAGCCGCCGAGCCGGTCGTCGCCGATGCTGCCGACCCGGGCCGACAGCAGCGCGACCACGGCGCGCTCGCGCGCCAGCAGGGGCCC
The DNA here is from genome assembly GCA_964657795.1 of Beijerinckiaceae bacterium. GTDB lineage: Bacteria > Pseudomonadota > Gammaproteobacteria > Burkholderiales > Burkholderiaceae_D > CAHJXF01. The sequence continues at coordinate 11,912 of CAZZWS010000026.1, read as the reverse complement.
GAAGTGCCGCAGCAGCAGCGCCGGGCCGAACGCATTGACGCGAAAGCTCCGGGTCAGCCGTTCGTAGTCGAGGTCGGCCAGCTTCTTGTCCGGCATCACGCCATCGCCATGCAGCGTGCCGACCGCGTTGATCAGCAGATGGATGGCGCCACCGCTCGCGAGCCCGGTCGCGGCCGCCGCGATGCTGGCCTCGTCGTCGAAGTCGATCGGGATCGGCGAACGGCGGTGCAGCGGGTCGACCGCTGCGCAACGCGGGTCGCTGCGCAGGCGCTCGACGAACGCGCCGCCGATGCCGCCCGAAGCGCCGACGACGACGGCGCGATAGCCGTCCGGCAACGAGTTCATCGACGGGTAGGTTGTCACTCCGTCGTCACGCCGGCGTCACCACCCGGCGCTACCCGGCTCGCCCTTGAACGGCCCCGCCAGCTCCGGCGTGATCCAGCCCCCGTAGAACCCGCCGGGCTGCGGCAGCGCACGGATGCCGTCGACGAGGCAGGTCAACGTCGTCGCGTAGAACGCGAAGCGGCCGGCGAGGCGTTCGCCGCCCTCCAGCGGCTGCGGATAGCTCCACGCCACCGACGGCAGCACGCGGTCGCCGACGCGCACGCTCCAGTAGCGCGCCGGACCCTTCCATTCGCAGAACGACCCGCCGCCGGCCGGCTCGAGAAGCGAAGCGTCGACGGCCCCGGCCGGCAGGTAGAACGTCGGCGGATGGCCCGTCTCGCAGACGCGCACGGCGTCGCGCGTGCGCGCGATCTCGACGTCGTCCCACAGCACGACGACTTCGCGCGCGTCGGCGACGATGCCCGGCGGGCGTGGATAGTCCCAGACCGACTCCTGGCCCGGACCGGGCGCCGCGGCGAACGGCGGTCGCTCGTCACCGCGCCAGCGCCAGTGGTCTCGGGCAGCGGCGATCCAGTCGGGAAGTCTGGTCATGACGGCAACGGTTGGCGATGGACTTCGACAGGCATGCGGGGTGCGGAAAAGTTCGCGGATGCGTCGTCGATCAGGCCGCCGGGGCGACGAGCGCGCCCGCGATGCGGTGACGCGCCAGCGCGGCCGCGACGAACCCGTCGGGCTTGGCCTCCTCGACGAACGCCGCAAGATACACGGCGGCCGTCGCGCCGCGCATCTTCGGCACGCCCATGGCCTGCTCGATCACCATGAAGCGCCCGTCGAGCAGCCGCAGGCCCGGCAAGCGTTTAGCGTCGGCCTCGAGCTGCTGCCGTACGCCGGCGGCGACATCGAGGTGCTCACGCACGAAGAAGTCCGCGACCTCCGGCGACGTGGGCGCCCGGACCAATTCGGCGTGTCGCAACGTGCGGGAAAGGTAGAGGTCGTAAGCGCTGCCCTTGCCGACGACCACGCGCTGGCCCGTGCGATCGACCTCGACGTTGGCGGTGATCGGCGAGTCGTCGCGCACGAGATAACTGCCTTCGATGAGGACGTAGGGACCGGTGAAGGCGATGGCCTGGCCACGCAGCGGATCGATCGCGAAGAAGCCGATGTCCGCCCCTCCGTCGGCGACGACCTCGACGGACTTGCCGGCCGCGTCCACGACCACGAGTTCGAGCGGGACGCCGAGGCGACCGGCGAGCCGTCGCGCGAGGTCGACCGACACCCCCACCGCCTCGCCGGTCACGGCGTCCGTGGTGGCGAGGATGGGGTTGCCGAGGTTGATGGACGCCCGCAGCTGGCCGGTGGGCGCGAAGGCGGCGACGAGCGCGGCATCGACCGTCGCCG
>CAZZWS010000026.1:5384-10159 GCA_964657795.1 Beijerinckiaceae bacterium | reverse complement strand
CCCACGACCATTGCAGCGAGCGCGATCACCAGCGATCGACGTGCTGCGTCGTGCAAGCCCTGCGCCGGGCAGCCTTCCGGCCGGATCACTCCGGATCCGGTGGTTCGAGTGGCGAACGTCATGCCGCCAGTCTAGGCGCTACGAGGTGGAGCGATCTATCGCGCTCCCTCGTGGTCCTTCGGTCCGCTGTTGCGATGGCGACCCGGCACTTCGGCGGACTCCGCCTGCTTCTGGCGGTTCCTGATCGCCGCGTCATCGGTCCGCTTCGCGGCAATGGAATCGCCCTCTCGTCGAGGGGTGCGTTGCTCCTCGTTTCTCTCCGGTCATCGGGGGTTCGTGCATCCACGCACGATGGACTCCGGCGGTCGTGCGTGCGGTTCGGCAGCGCGCGTCGAGCGGGCATGAGAATGCGCCGATGAGATGCTTAGCGCACGCTCAGTGCGACACCAGGACGCCACGGCTGGATTCGAGAAGGAAGTCGCGCGTCACGCCGCCCGTCAGCCATTCCCGCAGACGGCTGTGTCCGTAGGCGCCCGCGACGATGACGTCGGCGTTCGCTCGCTCGGCTTCCGCCTGGAGCTGGCGGCCGCTGTTCCCCTCCGCGCGCAGGACCCGCGCGTTCGCCTTCACGCCGTGCCGCTGGAGCCAGGCCACCACATCGTCGACGCGCGTCCGTGCGGCAGCGAGGTCGTCGAGGCGCGCGATCTCGAGGACGGTCACGCGCTGGCATTCCGCGAGCAGCGGTAACGCATCGGCCGCTGCACGGCGACATTCGCGCGTATCGTTCCAGGCGACCAGCGCTCCTTCGAAGCGCATCGGTCGCGCGTTCGCGGGCACCACGAAGATCGGCCTGCCCGCCTCCATCACGACCGAGCTGGGGTTCGCGTCCCGCGAGAAGTCGAAGGTATCTGCCGGCAGGCTGCCGGTCAGGATCAGGTCGGCACCGCGGGCGTGGACCGACAGGTACATCGCGGGCGCCGCGATCGTGATTTCCGAGCGCCATTCGAGCGAAGGGCAGAGAGCCTGCAGCGCCTGCCGACACTCGGCCCGTGCTGCGTCGAGCTCGGCGGTCATCTGTCGCTGATCGTTGGCGAAGACGTCCCCGCAGACCGTGCCGTCCGCGCTGACGACCATCGGCGGCTGACACGCCGCGATACCGATGACGTGCGCGTCGAAGCGATCCACGAATTGTGCGGCGACGTTCAACAGCGCGCGATTGGATTGCCCGCATCGCAGGTGGACCATCAGCGTCTCGTAGGTCATCGTGGTCGAAGGAAGCCGGGGTCGGTCGGGTCCTGCAGCGTGCGCGGCCTGCGTCGAAAGCGTCTGTGCGCTACCGCACGAAAGCGGACAACGATGTCCGGCAACGCTCCTGCACGAAGCCGGTGATTGAACTTTCTTCCTTCGACATCTTCGTTGGTGCGAAAGCGGACATACTCGGTCGCCCTCGATGTCACCCGTGCCACCCGACGGCGTCGGCATCCCACATACCTCTTTTCTCGATCAACGGAGACCGCACGATGATCGGCCGTCTGAATCCCCGCAACAACCTGCTCCTCGGCGCCCTCGCGGCCGACGACTGGAAGCGTTGGCAACCGGAACTCGAAGTCGTCGATCTGGCCCTCGGCGAAGTCCTCTACGAGTCGGGGGCGACGGTCAGTCACGCCTACTTCCCCACCACCGCGATCGTGTCGTTGCTCTACGTGATGGAGAACGGCGCCTCGGCCGAGATCGCTGTCGTGGGTAACGAAGGCATCGTCGGCATCTCGTTGTTCATGGGCGGAGAGTCCACGCCCAGCCGGGCGGTCGTGCAGAGCGCGGGGGGCGGCTTTCGCATGAAGGCGCGCTTCATCAAGGACGAATTCAATCGTTCACCGGTCCTTCATTTGCTGCTGCGCTACACGCAGGCCCTGATCTCGCAGATGGCGCAGACCGCAGCGTGCAATCGGCATCATTCCCTCGACCAGCAACTGTGCCGATGGCTGCTCCTGAGTCTCGACCGGCTGGAGGGGGACAACCTCGTGATGACGCAGGAGCTGATCTCCAACATGCTCGGCGTGCGGCGCGAAGGCGTGACGGAAGCAGCCCTGAAATTGCAGAAGGCGGGGCTGATCCGTTATGCCCGCGGGCGCATCACCGTCCTCGACCGGCCCGGCATCGAGCAGCGCTCCTGCGAGTGTTATTCGGTCGTGAAGAAGGAGTACGACCGGCTTCTGCCCGTGGTCTCCCAGGATCTGGGCGGTCACTGACAGACGCAGGACCGTCCCACGGCGCTCCCTGCGCTTCCACCGGGAGCGCCGATCCGGCTAGACCGTTTCCGCCGCCGTGTGTTCGGCGAGCAGCGTGCGGGCACGCCGCGTTTCGCCGACCGTGCCGTGCACCATCAGCACATAGCTGTCGACCGTCAGCGCGTTCTCGTACTTGACGACCTGATCTTTGGGGACGCCGATCTGTATGAGCGCAGCTCCGATGGCCGACACGCCGCCGATCAGCACCGCGCCCTCGAGCACGCCGACCAGCAGCGACACGAACGGGCCGGCCATAGCGACGAGGCCGAGTCCCGGCAGGAAGAACACGGCCGGCGCGAACAACAGGCCCCAGAAGCCACCCCAGAATGCGCCGACCTTGCCCCACGACTTGACGCGGTCGCCCGAGGTGTAGAAACCCACGGGATGCTGCTCGCTGTGATAGCCCTTGCCGATCAGCGACAGCGTCTTCGGATCGAATCCGGCCGTCATCAGACGTCGCACGGCCTCTTCGGCTTCCTGATGCGTCTTGAAGATGAAGACGGGTGCGTCGTTCTCGTTCATGGTCGATCCTCGCTGCAATACCGCATCCGTCTTCATGGTGTGCTCCGTTGTTCCTGAAAGGACCGAGACGATGATGGGGTCGCTTCACGATCGCGTCCGTGCAGTAACGCGCTTAGTGATGCTTCGTGACCCGGCGGTCCCGATCGCGTCCTGCTCGCCGGATCGATCCTTCACGGCCGGTGCGTCCGTGTCGCTTCGGCGAGCGCCTTGAACCCCGACAGCACGTCGGACAGTTCCTCGTCGATCCTGCCCTGCCGCAAGCGCTGGAACGTGCCGTGCAGCGTCGCGAGCATCTTGTCGATGTTGCGGTCCGCGCGATCCATCGCGGCCAGCCGGCTCGCGTTCTCGCTCGCGAGCGACTCGGCGCACGCGCGAAAGACAGAGACGAAGAGGTACTCGTCGATCATCGCGCGGCGTGTCGCCGAAGCAGCGCCGAGGACCTCCGGCAGCATCGCGGTCGGCCAGGGGCGGCGCGCCAGCGCGGCGCGCCACGCGTCGTCCAGCGGCAGCAGCCGCTGTCCGACCGGACCGAACGTGGCACCGGGCGTCGTGCGGTTGTGGAAGAGGTGCAACTCGAACGTCGACCCGTCCTCGTCGAGCCCGCGTGATTGCTCCACGACCGTGACGAGGATGTCGCCGACCAATGCGGCGATCGCCTCGACGGATCCCGCTACCGGAAAGACGCCCAGCACGGGCAGGCGCGTGTCCGCGAGGCTTGCCCGTACCCGCTCGCCGACGGCCCAGACCTGCGCCTGCGCATCCGTGAGCGATGCGCACGCGTGGTCGACCACGAGATCGTTGAAGCGGCCGACCAGGCCCTGGTCCGACCCGAAGACGATGGCGCGGATCGCCTTGCCGCGACGGGATGGGCGCTGCGCTTCCAGGCGAAGCGGCCCGTCCCCGCGAAAGCAGGCCGCGAGACCGAGTTCGACGCTGCGGGCATAGTCGCCGAGCGCGGCCACGGACCGCTCGTATTGACCGACCGCGGCCGCAGCCTGCGCCCTCATCGCGCGGACGACCGACTGCAGGTCGCCGGCGCTGCCGATCTTGTGTCGCAGGCGCTCGGGACTGTCGGCCATCGCTAGCGGTCGGGTGTTTCAGCGCGCGACCAGATCACGTCCCGACCTTCGCCGGGCCCGGCATGAACGCGACGAGCGCCTGGCGCGCGAGGTCCACGATCATCGTCCGGTCGTCGTCGCCGAGCCTGGCGGCGCCGAGCAGGCGCTGCACGACGTCGGCGGGTAGCGACATGGTCGCGGCCAGGCGTACGGCCTCTTCCGCATCGGCCATGCGATCGAGGGGCACCGGATCGAACAGGTTCGCGGTCAGCGCGAGCATCGTCGCGATCTGCGCGGGCGCGGCGACGGGTGCGAGCTCCGGCTGCTTCAGGCATTCCCGCAGCCGCTGCCCATGCGTGAGGGACTGCTGCGTGTCGTCGTCGAGATGCGCCCCGAAGCGGGCGAACGTCTCGAGCTCCTCGAACTGCGCGTAGGCCAGCTTCAGGTCGCCGGCGACGGCGCGAAACGCGGCGAGCTGCGCGTTGCCGCCGACGCGCGAGACCGACTTGCCGACATCAACCGCGGGGAGCACCCCGAGCTGGAAGAGCGTCGGCGACAGATAGATCTGGCCGTCGGTGATCGAGATCAGGTTGGTCGGGATGTAGGCCGACATGTCCTCCGCCTCGGTCTCGATGATCGGGAGCGCCGTCAGCGAGCCGCCGCCGTGCTCCTCGTCGAGATGCGTCGCCCGCTCCAGCAGCCGTGAATGGATGTAGAAGATGTCGCCTGGGAAGGCCTCGCGGCCCGGTGGCCGCCCGAGCAACAGCGACAGCTCGCGATAGGCCCGTGCGTGCTGCGTGAGGTCGTCGTAGACGATCAGCACGTTGCGGCCGGCTTCCATGAAGTGCTCCGCGATGCTGGTCGCGGCATAAGGCGCGATGTACGACAGTCCCGGCGGGGGGGGGGG
>CAZZWS010000026.1:0-5374 GCA_964657795.1 Beijerinckiaceae bacterium | reverse complement strand
CCCCCCCCACGACCGTGTACGCGAGCGCGCCTTCGGCCCGCAGGATCGCGACGACCTTGGCGACGGCCGACGCCCGCTGACCGATCGCGCAATAGACGCAGACCATGTCGCGGTCGCGCTGGTTGACGATGCTGTCGATCGCGATCGAGGTCTTGCCCGTCTGGCGGTCGCCGAGGATCAGTTCACGCTGGCCCTGACCGATGGGAATCAACGCGTCGATGACCTTCAGGCCGGTCTGCAGCGGCGTCGCCACCGGCGCCCGATCCATGATCGCCGGCGCCGGACGTTCGATCGGCAGGCGCGCGGTGGCGATGACCGGACCGTGACCGTCGAGCGGATCGCCGAGCGGATCGATGACGCGACCGAGCAGTCCATCGCCGACGGCGACGTCCATCACGCGACCCTCGCGCAGCGCCTCGTCACCGGCGTGCAGCAGCGCATGGTCGCCGAGCAGGACCACGCCGATCTCGTCCTCGTCGAGGTTGAACGCGATGCCGGTCAGGTCGCCGCGAAAGCGGATCATCTCCGCGTTGCCGATGCCCGGCAGCCCACCGACGCGCGCGACGCCGGTAGCGACGGAGAGGATCGTGCCCACCTCGCGCGCCACGAGTCGGGGCACGAAGGCCGAGCGCGCCCGATCGATAGCGACGAATACGTCGTCGACGGTCTGGAGCAGCGAGGCCGGCGTGGCGTTCATGCGGCGTCCGGCGCCGGGGTGGACGGAGACGTCGGTGCCGGCGTGACCGCGACCGTGACCGCAGGCTTGTCGGGCGTCAGCAGCTCGTCGACCCCCCGTTCAAGCGAAGCGAGATAGTCCGCGATGCTCCACGCGAACTTGTGCCCATGGACGCTCAACTCGATGCCGCACACCACGTCCGGCACCACTTCGAATCGCAATACGACCTTCGTCGCGAAGAGGTCGTCGATCGCTTCGACGAGCGCCGAGCGCTGCGCCGTCGGCAGCTCGAACGCGGTACGCACCAGCGCTTCGCCGCGTGATGCTTCGAGCGCCGCCTCGAGATCGTCCCGGACCGGACCCTCGAGCGCCGTGAGACGGACGATGAACAATTCGCAGACGCTCGCCTCGAGGCCCGCCGTGGCGAGGTCGGTGAGCGCGCGGCGCGCGACGTCGAACACTGCGGCCTGCGTGCGCCGGCGCAGCGCCTGGTTGAGATTCTTCGCATCGTTCGCCAGGGTCTGCTGGCGCGCGGCCGTCAGCGCGTCCGCCGCCTCGCACGCGGCGTTCAGCAGTCTCTTTCGTTCCGCGCCGGCCTCCGCGGTGACGGCGGCCAGCAGGGCCACGCGCTGCTGATCGAAGGCATCGTTCCTGTGCTGGAGATCGTCGCGCTCGTCCTGCGCGACGGCCTTCGTCCGATCGGCGTCGACGAGTTGCGCGGCAATGCGGCGTTCACGCACGTCGATCGCGTCGAGGACCGGCTGGTACAGGAAGCGCTTCATCAGCCACACGAGGACGACGAAGTTGAGCGCCTGCGCCCCGACGGTGAACCAGTCGATCAGCACGGGCTACTTTCCGACCGCCCTGGCGGCCTGGGCGATCGCCGAGTTCCAGAAGGGATTGGCGAAGATCAGGATCATGGAGATCACGAAGCAGTAGATCGCGGTCGATTCGATCATCGCCAGGCCGACGAAGAGCGTCCGCGTGATGGTTGCGGACGCATCGGGCTGCTGTGCGAGCGCCGTCAACGCGGTGGCCACGGCGCGGCCTTCGGCCAGTGCCGGCCCCATCGTGCCGAAGCCCGTAGTGAGACCGGCGATGACGATCGAGGCGATGGCGATCAGGGTCAGGCTGTCCATGGGGATGCTTTCAGTGGTTCGAGGGAACGACCGGCGACCCGGGCGCGGGCATCGCGATCGGCAGCGCGACGGCCTGCACGACCGGCTCGCCGGTGCGCGTGGCTGCGGCGATGTAGACGGCCGCTAGGATGGAGAAGATGTACGCCTGCACCATGCCGGTCAGCAGGCCGAGCGCGGTCATCACGACCGGGAAGACGAACGGCGTGATCGTCAGCAGGATCGCGACGATCATCCCGCCGCTCATCATGTTGCCGAACAGGCGTACCGCCAGCGCGAGCGTGCGCGACACCTCGCTGATGACGTTGAACGGCAGCATGACGACGGTGGGCTGGATGTAGGTCGCGAGATAGCGCCCGAAGCCCTGACGCGCGATGCCGAAGAACGGGACCGCCACGAAGACGCAGAGGGCCAGCGCGATGGTGGTCGAGAGCGACGCCGTCGGCGGCTGGAAGCCGGGAATCACGGTGCACAGGGCGGACGCCGCCACGAAAAGGAACAGCGTCCCGAGGAACCCCAGGTATCGCTTCGGCTGGTCGAGACCGACGTCCGCGATCTGCGTTTCGATCGCGGTCACCACGATCTCCAGCAGGCTCTGCCAGCGCGACTGTATCGGCCCGGTCGACAGCCTGCGCGTGACGAGCGCCGCGCCGAGCGCCAGCGCGAGCATCAGCGCCCACGTGAACACGATCGTGGCATCGAGCCTGAAGAAGCCGCGTTGCCAGAAGATCCACTGGTCCGGACTAAGGCGCATGACGGGTTCCGATCGCAGGGTCGATGAGGCTGTCCGTCGACGACGGCGGGCGCGTCAGCGAGCTCACCACGACCCGGGCCAGCACGAAGCCCACCATGCAGAGAACGAACAGCACCCAGTCGTCGCCGGCCGCCAGGCGGAAGCCGACCAGCGTGATGGTCATGCGCAGCAGCAGGCTGGCCAGGACGCCCAGCGCCGGCCAACGGAAGGTCGCCATCCGACGGACCGTCCACCACAGGCCGCCGAAGAATACGAGGCCGAGACCGACCCCGGCCAGCCCGGCGATCATCGGATCGAGCGGCGCGGCGATCAGCGCGACGAGCCGTTCATGCATCGCCGTGGTCCCGGTCGTCGTCCCGATGCATGAGGCGGTCTTCGCGGGCCACCCAGTGCCACGCATTGAAGCAACCGAGCGTCAGACCGGCGACCATCAGGGCCAGCGCCCAAGAGTGCGTATCCGCGTGACGACGATCGATCCACAGGCCGAGCGCTGCGCCGAGCAGAGTGGGCACGACCACCGACCAGCCGACGAGACCCAGCATGCCGAGGCCGAAGAAGACGCCGGGCGCACCGTCGCGCCGGGCCTTCAGCTTGCGGGCGGCCTTGACGCCGACCTGGTCGGCCAACCCGCGGCGGCTCGTGCCGTCCGTGGAGCCGGCCCGGGATTCACTCACGCTCGAACCCCGCGAACCGGTGCATGAATCCACTCTCGAGTCGCGCCATCGCGGACCGCAGGTCTCGATCGCGCGTGTCCTGGGTCTCGAACTGCTGCGCCACCATGGCGCGCAGCTGTCCAAGATCCTTGCCGCGCAAAGCGCGACGCACGGACACGAGCACGATCCCACCGGTCTTCACCAGCACACCCTCGTCCACCGCGAGGCAGACTTCTTCGCCCACCGCGGTCACATAGATCAGGATGCCGGGCGCCAGCGCCGTGACGCAATCGAGCCGGTGCGGCAGCAGGCCGACCGAACCCGACGGCGTATCCACGACGATGGACGATACGTCGGCCTCGTCGACGAACACCATGAACGGCAGCAGGACTTCAAGCCGCATGCGCGACCTGCTCGACGGAGGCGGGCTTCGCTTTCGCTTCGCTGATCGCGCCGATCATGTACAACGCGCTCTCGGGACGATCGTTGAACTCGTCGTGCAGGATGCGTTCGCATCCATCGAGCGAATCGTCCAGGCTCACGAGCTTGCCCTTGAGGCCCGTGAACTGCTCGGTGGTGAAGAAAGGCTGCGTCAGGAAGCGTTCCAGCCGGCGAGCGCGCGCGACCACCTTCCGGTCGGCCGGTGAAAGTTGCTCGAGACCCAGCATCGCGATGATGTCCTTCAGCTTCGCGTACTGCGCGAGCGTCTCGCGGATCTGCTGCGCCAGGCCGTAGTGCCGCGCGCCGACGATGCCCGGCGTCGCCATCCGCGAGCTCGACTGCAGCGGGTCGATGGACGGATAGAGACCCTCGCTCGCCCGTTCGCGCGACAGCACGATCGACGCCGACAGGTGCGAGAACGTATGCACCGCCGCCGGATCGGTGAAGTCGTCGGCCGGGACGTAGACCGCCTGGATCGACGTGATCGCGCCGCTGTCCGTGTTGGCGATGCGCTCCTCGAGTCCCGCGAGTTCGGTGCCCATCGTGGGCTGGTAGCCGAGCCGTGACGGCATCTGTCCCATCAGGCTGGAGACCTCCATGCCGGCCTGGATGAAGCGGAAGATGTTGTCGACCAGCAGCAGCACGTCGCGGTGCTCGTCGTCGCGGAAATACTCGGCCATCGTCAGGGCCGCGTCGCCGACCCGGAAGCGCGCCCCCGGCGGTTCGTTCATCTGCGCGAAGATCATCACCATCTTCTGCAGCACGCCGGCCTCCTTCATCGCGTCGTGGAGCTCGGCCCCTTCGCGGCAGCGCTCGCCGATGCCGCAGAAGATGCTGACGCCGTCCTGGTGATCGATCATGTTGTGGATCATCTCGGTCAGCAGCACGGTCTTGCCGACCCCGGCGCCGCCGAACAGGCCGCCCTTGCCGCCGCGTTCGAGCGGCGTCAGCAGGTCGATGACCTTGATCCCGGTCACGAAAACCTCGGACGTCGTCGAGCGCCGCGACAACGCGGGTGGGTCGCGATGGACCGGACGCCACTCGACGTCGCGCAGTGGCGGACCGCGGTCGATGACGTTACCGAAGACGTCGAACATGCGCGAGACGATCGCCTTGCCCACCGGCGCGCACAACGGGCCGCCGGTGTCGCGGACCGGCGCGCCGCGTGCGAGTCCTTCGGTGGTGGTCAGCGCGATGCCGCGCACATGCCGCGCGTCGCGTTGCGTCAGGACCTCGATGACGATCCGGTCGTCGCTGCCCGCATGCAGCACCGAATGGATCGGCGGCAACGCATCCGCGAAGCGCACGTCCACCATGCTGCCGCGCACGGCAGTGACGATGCCGATGTTCGGGCGTTGTGCATCCATCGCCGCAATCTACGACCACGTCGAGAGGTGGTCTGTGCGGTGGGCAACAGTCGTGATGCGTTGTGTGTGCGAGCGTACGGTCGCGCCGGTCTCCGCGGCGTACGCTCGCTCGCTTCGTCGCCTGCAACCACCACTCCCTTGAACGAACGAGAAGACCGACCCGGCGCCGCCGACGACGCGTTGCACGTGCTCGCGCTCAACAGCGGATCGTCGTCGCTCAAGTTCGGGCTCTATCGCGTCCGCGCGGCAGAGGTGATGCGGCTGGTCAGCGGCGAGGCCGAAGGCGTGGGCGAGGCAGAGAGCTCCTTCCAGGCCACCGATGCGGGCGGCCATGCGTTGCTGCGCGA
>CAZZWS010000025.1:0-26325 GCA_964657795.1 Beijerinckiaceae bacterium | reverse complement strand
CGATGACGCGGGCGATGCCGCGATCACTCGCGCACGAGCCGCGACGCACCGGCGCCCCACAACGCGGCTTCATCCTTCCCCGCGATTCGGCCGTCGAGGCGGCGCTGTGCAGCGAAGCGCTCGTGTATCCCGCGGACGATCTGCTCGCGGTCTGTGCGCATCTGGCCGGGCAAGTCGAATTGACCCGGCAGCGTCCGGTCGACATGCCACGCCTGCCGACGCTTCGCGACTTCAGCGACATCAAGGGCCAGGCCGGCGCCAGGCGCGCGCTCGAGGTCGCCGCGGCCGGCAATCACAGCGTGCTGATGGTCGGACCGCCGGGCACCGGCAAGTCGATGTTCGCCGCGCGCTTCGCGGGGCTGTTGCCACCGATGACGACGGCCGAGGCGCTCGAGAGCGCGGCGACCGCCAGTCTCGCCGGCCGCTTCCACGTCGACACCTGGCGCGTGCGGCCCTATCGCGCGCCGCATCACACGGCGTCGGGCGTGGCGCTGGTCGGCGGCGGCGGCGTGCCGCGACCCGGCGAGATTTCCCTCGCGCATCACGGCGTCCTGTTCCTCGACGAGCTGCCGGAGTTCGATCGTCGCGTGCTCGAGGTGTTGCGCGAGCCGCTCGAATCGGGCCACATCACCATCTCGCGAGCGGCGCGTCAGGCCGACTTTCCCGCCCGCTTCCAGCTGATCGCGGCGATGAACCCCTGCCCATGCGGCCATCTCGGCCATCCCACGCGCGCCTGTCGCTGTTCGGCCGACGCGGTGAAGCGCTATCGCGACCGCATCTCGGGTCCGCTGCTCGACCGCATCGACCTGCAGATCGAAGTGCCCGCCATCGACGAGCGGGATATCGCGGCTGCCGCCATCGGCGAGACCAGCGCGGTCATCGCGACGCGCGTCGCGCGAGCGCGCGACCGTCAGCTCGCGCGCCAGGGCGTGGCCAACGCATTCCTCGAAGCGGGTGCAATCGACGAGTGCTGCCATCCCGACGCCGAAGGCGCGCTGTTGCTGCGGACCGCGATGACACGCCTGGGGTGGTCCGCGCGTGCCTATCACCGCGTGTTGAAGGTCGCCAGAACCGTCGCGGACCTCGAGGCGAGCGATCCGGTGCTCGCCCATCACATCGCCGAAGCGATCGGCTACCGACGAGGCCTGCAGTAGCTCACGAACGGCTCCGGTGCGACCGCGGAGGACGTCCAGGGCGCGCTACGGCTCCAACGGCCCGGCCGCGCCACGACGCCGAGTCCGACCGGCGGCAGCGTGGTGGGCTCGGGACGCCGGTCGACGGAGGCGCCGAGACGGCCGCTATGCGAAGAGCACCGTCGCGAGATCGAACGGCACATACGCGTATTCGGGAGCGAAAGTCGCCGCCTCGCGGGAACGATCCAGCCAGTTCTCGCGGGCGCACCGTCATCGGTCGTCGGAACGCCGTGCGACGACCAGTCGAGATGCGTGGATCAGCGAGCGGCGTCGGCCGCGGCCGGCTTCGCGCTAGCACGCCTCTCGCGCGGCGCCGCCGGTGCGGGGGTCGCTGCAGCCGGCGCGGCGGTCACGGCCGGCGGCGCCGAGGGTGGGGGCACGATCCCGACGTCGTGGACATGGGCGGCGATGTCCGCGTCGACCGTCGCCAACGCGTCGTTCCAGCCGCGGACGATCGCCTCGTAGCCGATCCCCGCGATCGGTGACGACGCCACGCTGCGACCCGTGACGATCAGGTCGTCGGCCGGTCGTCGGATACTCCACAGCACGTCGACGACGGCTTCGCCGTTCGGCACGGCGTCGAAGCGGACGACATCGACCGTGATCCGCAACGCGGGGTCGGCGATCGAGTTCTGCGGGTACGCGCCCACCTGGACCGGCACGCCGGCTTCCGCCATCGCCCGACCCACCCGCGCCGCGAGCGTGCGCGCGATGCCGCTCTTGATGGATTCGGCCCACAGGTTCTGTTCGGAGACCACGACGCGATCGGTGCTGTCGCGCGTCACGATCTGCGGCCGGTCGACGAGCTCGGGAATCGTGACCGCGCTGATGACGATGCCGGGCAGCGCGCCGGCTTGCTGACCGGCCGCCGACGTGACGACCACGGCGCCATCGGTCAGTGCGAAGAAGCGCTCGTTGCCGCCCGACCCGGCGCAACCCGCCAGGACGGCGAGACAGACGAACAGCGCGCCGGCTCTGCGCGGCCCCGCTCCCGGTGACCCGTCAGCGACTGTGCTCATGGATGCGTCTCCGGTTGTGCAGCCGCGGGCGTCGATTCGCGGATCGTTCCCTGCGTCGGTGGCGGAACGGCGCTCGACGGCGTCTTCGGCACGTCGCCGAATGGCGCATCGGGCGCCTTGCCGCGGATCAGCGACTCGGGATGCCGCTGCAGGTAGTCGGTCAGCAGACGCAGCGAAGCGGCGGCCCGGTTGAGTTCGGTGAGCGTGCCGCGTAGGTCCTGCTGGACCGGCGAATCCGACGCGAGCGCCTCGTTTGCGCTCTTCATCGTGCGCTTGACCTCGGTCAGCGTCTGCGCGATCTGCGGCGTGACGTTCTCGTTGACGTTGACCATCAGCTTGTCGGCGTTCTTCAGCGAGACCTGCAACTCCTGCAGCGTGCGCTTCACTTCGACCGCGAGTTGATCGAACGGAATCTTGTCGATCTTCTTGGCGATGCTGCTCAAGGTCTCCTGCAATTCGTCGAGGCTGCCGGGGACCGTCGGGATGATGCGATAACCGTGCTCGTCCCTGGACGGTCCCGCCGGGACGGGCGGCGCATCCTTGACGAAGTCGAGCGCGAGGAACTTGGCGCCGGTCAGCAGGTTGCCGCTGCGCAGTTGCGCCCGCAATCCACGCTTGTGGATCGCCCGTTCGTAGAGCGCGTCCGAATCGATCGGCGTACCGCCCTTCTCGGCCCGCGCGATCCGCGCCGGCAACACGTCGCGATAGAGCGCGAACTCGACGGGGAAGCGGAACTCCTTCTTGTCGCGGTCGAAGGTCATCTCGATGGAGCGGACCTCGCCGACCACGAAGCCCCGGAACTCGACCTGCGCGCCGACGGTGAGGCCGCGGATCGAATCGTCGAAGTACGCGATGTACTTCTCGAGCTGCGCTTCCGACCGCTTCATCGCGACCTTCTCGTCGTTGAACAGTGCGAACCCCATCCCGTTGTCCGCGAGCGCGCCGGGCGGCTCGTCGGTCGGCGTCTGGAACGCGATGCCGCCCACCACGACCGACGCGAGCGACTGCGTCTGGATGTGCACGCCGGAGCCGTCGATCGACACGTCGACGCCGCTCGCTTCCCAGAAGCGCGTGTTCTGGGTGACGTACTTCTCGTTGGGCGAGCGGATGAAGACGCGCGCGGTCACGCCCTTGCCGTCCGCGTCGAGATCGACGGCGGTTACTTCGCCGACCTGGAAGCGGCGGAAGAAGACCGGCGAGCCGATGTCGAGCGAGCCGCTGTCCTGCGCATGCAGAAGGAACTCGCGTCCGGGTTCGTCCGTGGTCACCGACGGTTGTGTATCGAGCCCCTGGAACTCGCGTCGCGAATCGCCCGACTTGCCGATGTCCATGCCGATGTACGACCCCGACAGCAACGTGGTCAGGCCCGAGATCTGACCGCCGGCGATGCGCGGCTTGACGATCCAGAAGCGCGTGTCGTCGACCAGCAGGTCGGTCGCGTTGCGCGTCATCTGCGCGGTGACGACGACCCCCTTCTTGTCGCGGCCGAGCGTGATGGTCTGCACCGTGCCGATGTCGACGTTCTTGTACTTGATCTTCGTCTTGCCGGCTTCCAGCCCCTCGGCCGTCTTGAACTCGATGTCGATCGACGGGCCGTTGGTGCGAAACGCGTGGAACACGAGATAGGCGCCGACCAGCACGGCGACGATCGGAATGATCCAGACCAGCGAGATCTGCCGGCGCTTGCGACGCGTGACGTGCGCCTTCGGGATGCCGTCCGTCGACGGCATGCCATCGCCCGACGGCGTGGCTGAGGGCGGTGCTTCGGCATGCGGCGCCGGCGCCGGCTCGGGTGTTCCGGGATCAGTCATCTTCGAGATCCGGGTCGACGTCGGATGCATCGAACGGGTCCCAGATCAGACGGGGATCGAACGAGTGCGACGCCAGGATGGTGAGCACGCAGACCGCGCCGAACGCGAGGACGGCCGGACCGGCCGTGACCTCGGCGAGGCTCTTCAATTGCACCAGGGCCGTCAGGATCGACACCGCGAAGATGTCGAGCATCGACCAGCGCCCGATGAACTCGACGATGCGATACAACCGGGTGCGCTGCGCCGGCTTGCGCAATGCGCCCTTCTGGACCGAGATCACGAGGCCGATCAACACGATCAGCTTGGCGAGCGGCACCGTGACGCTCGCGAAGAACACGAGCAACGCGAGCGGCCACGACCCTTGCTGCCAGAAATAGACGACGCCGGAGAAGATCGTGTCCTGCTGATCGTCGAACAGCGTGCGCGTGTCGGTGATGGGGAGCACATTGGCGGGAATGTACAGGATGAGCGCGGAGATGATGAACGCCCAGGTCCTGGCGATGCTGGCGGGCTTGCGCAGGTGCAGCGCCGCGGCGCAGCGCGGACAGTCGGTCACCGTTTCGCGGTCCGCATCGTCCTTCACGTCGCGCGGCGGGACGCTCAGCAAGCCGCACGAGGGACAACACAACAGACCCGCGCTGCGCGCCGTGACCGCACCGTAACGCCGGCGCGCCGCGGCGGACGGTGTCAGCCACTCGGCTTCGTCGGCATCGTAGGCATCGACGGGCCCGGGCGCTCCAGGCGACCAATGCGTGGCGGGCTCAACAGCCGGAACGCTCATGGCAGCGGCCCGTCGGGAGCGGCGATCGGCAGGCGCGACCAGACGTCTCGTGGATTGAAGGCGGAGTTGGCCGCCGCGAGCACGAGGATCAGCGCGCCGATCGAGTACAGCGCCGGCCCCACCACCACCGCGGCCATCTGGCCGAGCTTCACGATCGAGACCAGCGCGCCGAGCATGAAGACCTCGAGCATCCCCCAGGGCCTGACGATCTGGACCGCGCGCAGCAGGCGCCCGGCGAACGGTGGCATCGTCGACGAGCGCCCCGCGTCGACCCGCATCACGCCCGACGTCAGGTACAGCATGGCGGCGAGGTCGAACGCCGGGGCGATGATGGTCGTGGTCAGGACCAGCGCCGCGACGGCTCCCAGATTCTGGTGCCACATGTGGACGACGGCGCCGAACAAAGTGGTCGTGACGCTGTTGCCCTGCGCGTCGAGCGAGACGAGCGGGAACGTGTTGCCGATGACGAAGAGAACCGATCCCGTGACCAGCAGCGCGAACACGTAGTCCATGCCACGACGCGACTCCTGGATCAACACCGCGTCGCAACGCCAGCAGCGCACGGTCGTCCCGCGCGGCAGGCGACGCGGCTCCCGCTGGAGCGCGTCGCAATCGGGACAGGCGATCATCGCGTGTCGGGGCGTCGGGTCAGCGGCTCGCGGTCGGCGTCGACGGCATCGCGCTCGAGACCGGTGTCGGCATGCCCGAGCCGCCGCTGTTCGCGGTCGCGGCCGACCAGCCGCCCCCGAGCGCCTTGACGAGGTCGACGCTGTAATTGAGACGTGCGGCCCGATTCTGGACCAGCGTGATCTCGGCCGAATTCGCCGTGCGGGTCGCATCGAGCACGTCGAGATAGGCCGCGTAGCCCGACTTGTAGCGCAGCGTCGACAGACGCAGAGACCTGCGCGCGGCCTCGACCTGCGTCATCACCTCGGGCTCGGCCGCGTTGCTCTCCGAGACGTTGGTCAACGCGTCGGCGACGTCCTGGAACGCGCTCTCGACCGTGGTCTGATAGGTCGCGATCTGTTCGTTGCCGCGGGCGCGTGCCTCGTCGACGCGTGCCACGTACTTGCCGCCGGCGAAGATCGGACCCGAGATGCCGAGACCGAAGCTCCAGAAGCGGAACGGTGCCTTCAGCAGATCGGACAGCTCGAAGCTCTGGCCGCCATAGCCGCCGGTGAGGCTGAAAGTCGGGAACAGCGCGGCCTTCGCAGCGCCGATCTGCGCGTTGGCCTCGACCATCAGCTGCTCGTCGCGCTGCACGTCGGGCCGACGCTCGAGCAGCGTCGACGGCAGGCCCGGCGGCGGCGTTGCGGGTACCGGCAGGTCGCCGAGTACGCCGGGCGCGATCCGCAGTGACAGGTTGCTCGTCAGGTTGCCGAGCTGATGCTCCTGCACCGCTCGCTGTCGGCGCAGGTCGCGCAGGTTGACCTGCGTCTGCGCACGCAGTGTCTCGGCCTGCGCGTAGTCGAGCGCCGACGAGTAGCCGGCGTCGAGCCGCTTCTTCGCGATGTCCAGCGATTCGTCCACGGCCTGCTGCGTGTTGCGGGTCGCGACGATCTGCGCATCGAGCGAGCGCAGCGCGAAGTAGGCCTGCGCGGTGGTCGCCGCGAGCGACAGCACGGTCACGTCGTGCGCGTAGGTCGTCGAAAGAAGGTCGGCGCGTGCGCTCTCCGACAGACGACGGAGGCGACCCCACAGGTCGAGCTCGTACGACAGGGTGCCTTCGGCCTCGAAGAAGTTGCCGTAGAGCGGCTTGCCCGTGGCGTTGGTGGTGGTCGAACCGCCGATGGAACCACCGGCCACCCCGGACCGCGAGCGCGCGCCGTCTCCCGAATAGCCGATCGCCGGAAAGAAGGCCGCATTGGTCTCGCGCAACGCGCCGCGCGCCTCGTCGATCCGCGCGATCGCGAGCCGGATGCTGGGATTGTTGGCGAGCGCCGCCGTCACGAGGTCCGTGAGCTGCGGATCGTTGTACAGCGTCCACCAGTCGCTGCGGACCTCGGGTGCGGCGACGACCGGCACCGGCGCGACCGCATCGAACCGGTCGGGCAGCGTCGTACCGGGACGATGGTAGTCGGGGCCGACGGCGCAGCCGGCCAGCGCCAGCGCGATTCCCGCCGCCGCCGAGGCCATCACGCGACGACGCGCGCGACGTGCCGTGTCCTGCGTCCTGTCGTTCACATCAAGCATGGTCGCCCTCCGGCTTGGCGCCATCGTGCTTCGCGCCTTCAATCTGATCATCGCTCTCGTGCATCGCCTTCTGCGCGGCTTCCTTCTCGTGCTGCGCCTGGTCGAATTCCTTCTGCTTCGGCTGGCTGGCCAGCAGCGTGAAGAACATCGGGATGAAGATCGGCGCGACGAACGTCGCCAGGATCATGCCTCCAAACACGCCGGTGCCCATCGACTGCCGCGAGCCCGCGCCGGCGCCGGTCGCGATCACGAGCGGAAACACGCCCAGCACGAACGCCAGCGACGTCATCACGATCGGTCGGAAGCGCAGCCGCGCCGCGGTCATCGCCGCGTCGATCCGCGATTGTCCTTCGAGCAGCGCCTGCTCGGCGAACTCGACGATCAGGATGGCGTTCTTCGCCGCGAGGCCGATCAGCACGACGAGTCCGATCTGGAAGTAGATGTCGTTGTCCATGCCGCGCAACCAGACGAAGCCAAGCGCACCGCTCAATGCGAAAGGCACGGCGAGCAGCACGGCGAACGGCAGACCCCAGCGTTCGTAGAGCGCCGCCAGGATCAGGTAGACCATGATGATCGCGAGTCCGAACGCGAAGATCGACGCGCTGCCGGTGCGCTTCTCCTGATAGGCCTGTCCGGTCCACTCGATCTGGTAGCCCTTCGGCAACGTCTTCGCGGCAACGTCCTCGACCGCCTTCAGTGCGTCGCCCGACGCGATACCCGGCTTCGCGCTGCCGAAGATGTGCGCGGCGAGGAAGCCGTTGTAGCGCTCGAGCTGCTCGGCGCCGATCACGGTCTTCACGTCGACCAGCGCCTTCAGCGGAATCATGTTGCTCGTGATGCCGACCTGGCTCTGCCCGTTCGCGGCCTGCGTGCCCACCGTGCTGCTGCGAACGTAGACGTTGCCGATGTCCTCGGGCTTGCCGCGATAGGGCGCGTCGGCCTGCAGCTGGACGCGGAACGTGCGTCCGGACAGGTTGAAGTCGTTGACGTAGAGCGCGCCCATCGTCGCCTGCAGGGCCGTGTAGGCGTCGCTGACCGAGACGCCGAGGGAGATGGCCTTGTCGCGATCGAGGTCGACCTGCAGCTGGGGAACGGTCGGTCGGAAGAACGTGTTCTGCGCGCCGAGGTGCGGGTCCTTCTGGAGCGCGGCGTTGAGATCGGTGACCACCTTCGACAACGCGACCGGGTCCGCCGAACTGGTGCGGTCCTGCACGTAGAACTCGTAGCCGCCCGCGGCGCCGAGCCCCTGGATCGACGGTGGATTGAACGCGAGAACGAGGCCGTCGCCAATCTTGCCGTTGGCGCCGAACATCACGCCGACCAGTTGCTGCGCAGTCGTCTTGCGCTCGGAATAATCCTTCAACGGGAAGAACATCGTCGCCGCGCTGGTCTTGTTGCCGCCGGCGATGAAGTCGAATCCGTTGATGGTCAGGATGTCGCGGATCGCTTCGTTGCCGCCGACCAGCGTACGCAACTGATTCGTGGTCCGCTCGGTGCGTTGCAGGCTGGCCGCGTCGGGCAACTGCACCGACGCGATGATGTAACCCTGGTCCTCGCTCGGGACGAAGCTCCCCGGCACGCTCCAGAACAGCAGCCCGACGACGACGACCAGCGCGGCGAAGATGAGCAGCGCGATCACGCGATGCGCGAGAGCGCGCTTGACGAGACCGATGTAGGCGCCGGTCACTTTCCCGAAGCCGCTGTTGAACCAGCGGAAGACCTTCGCCGGTTCCTTTTCTTCGTTCTTGAGCAGCAACGCGCAGAGCGCGGGCGTCAGCGTCAACGCGACCACGCCCGACAGCACGACCGCGATCGCGACCGTCACCGCGAACTGCTTGTAGAGCTGTCCGGCGATACCCCCGAGGAAAGCGACGGGGATGAACACGGCGCACAGCACGAGCACGATGGCGACGACGGCACCCTGCACTTCGCGCATGGCCTCGATCGCGGCCGCGACCGGCGTGAGTTTCTCTTCGCGCATCAGGCGCTCGACGTTCTCGAGCACGACGATCGCGTCGTCGACGACGATACCGATCGCGAGCACCATCGCGAACAGGGTCAGCGTGTTGATCGAGAAGCCGAAGATGAACAGGCCCGCGAACGTGCCGATCAGCGAGACCGGCACCGCGACCGCCGGGATCAGCGTGGCGCGCCAGGTCTGCAGGAAGACGAAGACCACCAGCACGACGAGGATCGCGGCCTCGACGAAGGTATGCACCACCTCCGTGATCGAGGCCTTGACGAACAGCGTGGTGTCGAACGGGATCGTGTATACGATGCCTTCGGGGAAAGACGGCTTGAGTTCGTCGAGCTTGGCCTTGACGGCCTTTTCTACATCGAGGGCGTTGGCTCCGGTCTCGAGGAATACGAGCACCGGCACGCCCGGACGCTCGCGCACGAAGCTGGTCGCGTCGTAGCTCTGCGCGCCGAGCTCGACGCGCGCGACGTCCTTGAGACGCAGCACGCCCCCGGGTCCGCTCGAACGCAGCACGATGTCGCCGAACTGGCTGGCATCGACCAGACGACCCTTCGTGACGACGGTGTACGTAAGCGCCTGGTCGCTCGGCGAGGGCTCGGCGCCGATGCGGCCGGCCGCGTACTGGTTGTTCTGCGCCGCGACCGCGGTCTGGATGTCGGCGGTCGTCACGCCGAGCTGCGCCATCTTCGGCGGGTTGAGCCAGACGCGCATCGAGTAGTCGCGCGCGATGATGTTGAGCGCGTCCGAGACCCCGGGCACGCGCTTGATCTCGTCGAGCATGTTGATCGTGACGAAGTTCGAGACTCGCAGGATGTCGGCCGGGTGATCGTCCGATTCCGACTGCAGCGTCGCGACGAGCAGGATGTCGTTGGACTTCTTGAGCACCGTCACGCCCTGGCGCTGCACCTCGGTCGGCAGCCGCGAGTTGGCGATCTGCACGCGATTGTTGACGTCGGTCTGCGCCTTGTTGCCGTCCGAGCCGATCTGGAACGTCGCGGTGATGGTGACCTGTCCGTTGGCGCTGTTCGAGGTCGAGCTGAAGTAGAGCAGGTTCTCGATGCCCGACAACTGCTCCTCGATCGGCGCGGCGACGGTCTTCGACAGCGTCTCCGAGCTCGCGCCCGGAAAGGTCGCGGTGATGGTGACGGTGGGCGGCGCGATCTGTGGGTATTGCGCGACCGGCAAGGTCTTCAGTGCGACCAGACCGGCCAGCACCAGGATGATCGCGATGACACTCGCGAAGATCGGTCGCAGGATGAAGAACTTCGACATGGACTATCCGTGGGTCAGGTGAGGACGCGCGGCGCGGAACGCGACGGGTCGGTGGCGGCGGACTCGGGCACGAGGTCGCGAGAGCGCGGGGGCACGATCACTTCTTGGCGTCGGCGTCGGCTTTCGGCGCGGCGTCCTGGGCGGGAGCGGCGCCGGACTGCGGAGGCGCATCCGCGGCCTGCGGCGGATGCGGCGCGACCGGTGCGCCGGGACGCACCTTCACGAGGTTGTCGACGATCACCTTGTCGCCCGGCTGTAGACCCTTCGTGATCACCCACTGATCGCCTTGCCAGGCGCCGGCCTCGACCGGACGCGGCTGAGCCTTGTTGTCGGGGCCGACGACCATCACGGCCTTGCCCTTGTCGTTCGTCAGCACGGCTGCCTGCGGCACCAGCATGCCCTCCACGGTGCCGATGTACAACCGCGCCTTGACGAACTGACCCGGCAGGATGCGCAGCGTCGGATTCGGGATCTCGGCTCGCAACTGGACCGTGCCGAGCGTGCGATCGACCGTCGATGCCGCGAAGTTGAGCTTGCCGGCCTGCGGGTAGATCTTGCCGTCCGGCAGCACGATCTCGACCTTCGCGTTGTCGCCGTTGTTGCCGCGCAGCTGCGCGTATTCGCTCTCGGTGATCGAGAAGCGCACCCAGATCGGATCGGTCTGCGTCAGCGTCGTCAGCAACGCCGAGTCGCTGCCCGTCGTCACCAGCGAGCCCTCGGAGTTGACGTTGCGACCCGAGAGGCCGCTGATCGGCGCGACGACCTGCGTGTAGCTGAGGTTGAGCTTCGCGTTGTCGACGTCGGCGACACGCGCCATGAGCGCGCCGGCAGACGTCTTCACGGTGGACGTCGCGTCGTCGTAGTCCTTGCCGCTCACGGCCTGCTCGTCGGCGAGCGGCTTCAGGCGCTTCTGTTCGCGGACGGCCTGTTCGCTGGTCGCCCGCGCCTGCTCGAGTGCGGCCTGCGCCTGCGCGAGGGCGATCTTGTACGGCTCCGGATCGATCGTGTACAGCACCGCGCCGGCCTTGACGCGATCGCCTTCGGTGAAGCGCTGCTTCAACAGGATGCCGGACACGCGCGCACGCACCTGCACCTCCTTCGATCCTTCGCTCTGGCCGACCGAGTCGGTCGTGATCGGGATCGACTTCAGCTGCGCGTCGAGGACCGTGACCGGCAATGCCTGCGGCGGGCCGCCGGGACCGGGACCACCCGGGCCACCCGGGCCGGCCTGGTCGCCCTTCTTGCCGCAAGCGCTCAAGGTCAGCAGGGCCATCAGACCGACCGCGACCAGGGTCGTCGCACGGCGCTGCCGTGCACGACCCGAACGGGATTCGGCGCTCAAGATCGGGGCGGCGGGCACGGAGGTCATCGGGCGTAGGGTCATGGCGAAAGCTCAGGGATTACGGGAAGGCAACACAGGTGGACCGCACGGGTCCCGATCAAAACACGTCAATGTCCGACGGCTCGACAGACAAGCAGAGTATCATACAGACACGGATGTATGTAAACCCGGTTGCACGGGTTCGAAAAGGGGCGCGTCGATCGAACCCGATCGACGTTTGGCACGTCAGCAATTCAGGTGGCAGGAACGTCGATGGTCCGTCGCACCAAGGAGGAATCGCAGGAGACGCGTCGGGCCATCATTGCGGCCGCACGCGACGTCTTCTTCACGCATGGCGTCACCAGTACCTCGCTGGAGCAGATCGCGAAGGAGGCCGGCGTCACGCGCGGCGCCATCTACTGGCACTTCGCCGACAAGGTCGCGCTGTTCTACGCGATGCGCGAGGAAGTGCAGATCCCGCTGATGGATCGCACCGACAGCGTCCTCGCCGAGGCCGACCCCGAACTCGACCCCCTGAAACGCGTCGAGCGCTTTCTCGGGGCCATCCTGGACCACCTCTTCAACGACGAGGCCACGCGGAAAACCTTTCAGATCCTGTCGTTCAAGTGCGAATACGTCGGGGAGTTCGCGCGCGCCATGGAGAACGTCAGCGTGATACACCACGACCTGCGCGAGAAGTTCGCGAAGCAATACCGCGAGGCGCAGCGACTGGGGCTGCTCAGAGCCGGCATCGATCCCCCCAGCGCCGCGTCCGACACGCTGATCTTCGTCTCGGGCCTGATCAAGATCTGGATCGTGGACGACAGCGGCGAGCTGGTGCGCAAGCACGCCGCCCGTCTCGTCGTCGATCACATCGAAGGCAAGCGCGCCGTACCGACGTCGCCGAAGCCGGTCGCGCGAAAGAAAAAGGTCAGTCGAGCCGCAGCGACGTGAAGAAGGTCTCGACGGCCTGGCGGCCGCTGTCCTTGTCCAGCGCGGCGGCGGGTCCGACGACGACGATCTCGACTAGCCGACCCCGCCGTTCGACGAAACGCGCCGAGGCGCTGTAGGCCTTGCCGTCGCGCTGCCCCTCGGCGGCGAAGGTGGTCGCGGCGAGGTCCGTATGGTCGACGGCGTGCAGCATCACGGTCCCCCGCATCGCCGTCGTCGCACCCACGTCGTCGAGCAGCTTGTGCTCGAACGCCTCGCGCGCAGCAGGCTGGTCCGACGGAGAGCCGAGCTCGAACGCGCCGACCGCGAAGGTCACGCCGTCGAGCGACACGACGTTGAGCGACAGCGGCAGGAGCTTCGACCCCACCGGGATGTCGCGCGTCACCGTCGACACGCGATCAGGGAAGCTCGCAACGAAGTCGCACCAGCCCTTCGCGCAGTCGGGACGCACGTCGCGCCAGTCGAAGTGGGGATAGCAGCCGGCCAACGTCGCTGCGGTCAGCACGAGACCCACGAGCCGGATGGCTCGCGCGGCGTGCCGCGATCGGTCGGTCGTGAAGATCATGTCCCCGATTCTCGCCGATGCCGGGATCGCACGGGTTTGCGACAATCCGCGCCTTCCCGTCGAATCGAGACCTTCATGCTGATCACGTTCAAGTCCAGAGCCGCCGCCGACGTCCCGATGTATGCCGAGCACGCCAAGATGCTGCTCGCGCTGGTCGGCAAGTCGCTCGAACCGGAGTCCTCACCGCAGGGCATCATCACCGCGGCCGACGTTCCCGGCGCGCTCGGGAAGCTCAAGGCGGCGTCCGATGCGGCACGTAGGACCGACAAGGCGAACGGCGCGGCAGACCGCGATCCCGAACCCGGCGTGCCGGTGCCCGTCGGGCTTGCACAACGCGCATTCCCGTTGATCGAGATGCTCGAGCGCGCGGCGGCGGAAAAACGCGACGTCGTGTGGGGCGTCTGATCAGTGCGAGACCGCACGGGCGATGAAGAAGCCCGCCGTGCCGCCGACCGCGCTGACGAACGCACCCCAGATCATGTCGGCCACGACGATGGACACCGGCCAAGCCTTCAACGTCGCGAGGTTGGTGAGATCGTAGGTCGCGTAGCAGAAGAAGCCGAACAGCGCGGCGTTGATCGCGACCCGCTGCCAGTCGTCGGCGGCCAGTCCGGGCATCACGGCGAAATACATCAGGCCGACGATGAACAGCAGGTAGAACAGCACAGCGGCCACGAAATTGGGCTGGTCGGCCATCAGGTGGCCGATGCCGTTCTTGTACATGTCCTTGGCGACGAAGCCGAGCCAGATGAAATCGACGATGGCGAAGACGACCAGCGTGGCGACATAGGCGATCAGGGTGCGGCTCATGACTTCTCCGGTGGGTTGACGGCGGTAGCTCGACGGCGGTGAGACATCCGGGAGCGGATGCGGCGCCCGATTGTGCCCGCGTCGTCGAGCCGTCCGGAATGGACCTTTTCACGATATGCGCGGTCAGACGTTGCCTTGTCCGCAGAGGTCGACCGCTCGACCGCCACATCATGAAATTTTCTTCGCCGATCGACGACGGACGCCTTCCGGGGCGGCTGGGACTTTGCTGCATGGCCCTGACCATGCTGGTCGCCGGGTGCGCGGCTCACCCCGACCTGTTGCGTGTCGGCATGACGCGCACCGAACTCGATTCGCGGTTCGGCAAGCCCTCGGCCGAACGCCACGACGGCGACGACGACGTGCGCATCTACACCAGCGCGCCCCTGGGCCAGGTCGCATCCGCCGCGCACGTGGGCCCGGACGGCCGCGTGAGCGCCGTCGAACCGCTCTTCGACCTCGAGCACTTCGCGCAGATCCGCGTCGATCACTGGTCGCAGGCCGATGTGCTGGCGCACTTCGGCAAACCGTCCGAGATCAGCGGCACACGCAACTATCTGGTCTGGGGCTACCGCTACCGCGAGTCGGGCGAGTGGAACTCGATGTTCAGCGTGATGTTCGACACCGCCGGCATCGTGCGCCAGACCCAGAACGGGCCCGACGAAATGTACGACCCGAAGGATCACGGCGCGCTTTGAGCACCGGACCAGCGCGAGTTCTCGAATTCGTCGTTCCCGCGTAGGCGGGAACGACCGCGAGCTAAGCGTCATTTCGATCGGAAGGCTGGTCGTCGGCCAGGAAGCATTCGAGACGCGCGACCTCCTCGTCGAACGCCGTGCGATACGCGACGCCCGCGGGTCGCGTGCCCTCGTACCCGGCTTTCACGATCACGTGCCGCCGATCGGGTCGCGTGACGTTGACCCAGCCGATGACGACCGCGTCGTCTCCGCGGTCCCACAGCACCGGCAACGCGTAGTAGCCGAGCTTCCGCTTGGCGAGCGGTGTGTAGGCCTCGAAGCGATAAGTCCATCCCCACAGCAGCATGAAGCGCCGACGATCCCAGACCAGCGGATCGAAGGGCGCGAGGAAGCGGACACGCGGTTGGTGATCCATCGAGGTCAGCGAGGGCTCATCGGCGGCCGGCCACAGGTAGTCGGTCCCTTCGACACGCGTCCTCTGCAGCCGCCCTCGCCGCAGCAACACCGGCACGCGCGCCCGCAGGTCGTCACGCGGAATCGTCCGTTCGCCCAGCATGACCGTGAGTTGCATCAGGCTCGCGACCGGCAGCGGCGCGTAGAGATCGACCAGCAGTTCGATCAGGCCTTCGGCTCGTTGCCGCGGCGAGCGCGTCGTCGCCTGCCGATCCGCTCCGCGCAGCGCATGGATACGGATGCCGCGCTCGCGCCGGACCACGTCGAGCAGTCCGCGGTACTGCAGGATGTCGAGCATCCGCGTCGTGGCGTTCGATTGGCCGCCCCACGCGTTCACGATCGAAGCGCGTGTCCAGCGCGATGCGAGCGCGGCGTCGATCTCGCGCGGATGACTCGGGCCGGCCAGCTTCAGATGATCGAGGATCGCGCGACGCAGATGCGGATGCGACTGTTCGACATCGAAGGTCCGTGCGATGCGCCGCGGATGCAGAAGTGCGCGATGCTTGCGGTGGACGAAGCCGTAGACGTGGACCATGTCCTCGAACAGCGGCAACGACGGATACGCACGTTCGAGGTCGCCGGCCCGATAGCCCGCGACGCGTTGCCGCAGGATCAGGTCCTGTGCGCGCGCCGGCGCACGGATCGGATCGGCCTGCACGAAGCCGAGTCGATCGAGTGCCGTCGGCAGATCGGTTGGCGGCCCCAACGTGCGATCGACCGCGGCCCGCCGCAGCGCGCGCAGCGCGAACGGCGCCGTCATCCGGGCAAGTGGCGACATCGTCGTGGCAACGCCTGCAACGCCGTCATCGCGGGTGTCTCGTCACCGCTTCACACGCCAGGCACCACCGGATCCTGCAATCGATGGACCCGGACGTCGATGTCCATGCCGACGAAGTCGCCGACGCGTCCGGTGAAAGAGCCCTGGATCGGCGCTGCCTGGAACGCGTCGCGGGTCACGGCCACGCGGATCAGGTCGGGGCCGCCGTAGAGCCGGTTGGTGGGATCGAACGTGAGCCAGCCGGCGCCCGGCGCGTAGACCTCGACCCACGCGTGCGTGGCGCCGCCGCCGACCGTGCCCGAGGCCATTCCGTCGATCGCCGGGTCGTAGATGTAGCCCGAGACGAAGCGCGACGCGAAGCCGAGGCGGCGGACCGCCTCGATCATCAGCAACGCGAAGTCGCGGCACGAGCCTGCGCGCAGCTTCAGCGTCTCCGTCGGCGTCTGCGTGCCCTCGGTGTCGCGTGCGACGTACGCGAAGTCGGCGCGGATGGTCTCGGTGATGTCGGTCAGCATCCGTCGCGTCGGGATGTCGCCGATCGACGGAATGAACATGTTGGCCCAGGCCGTCACGCGTCCATCCGGATCGCCATGCTGCGGCACCAGGAAGCCACCGAGGTCGATGCGCTCCTCGCCGCTGTACGCGAACGGATAGATCTCGGCATGCGGCGCGAGCGGCGAGTGGATGCTGCTGCCGCCGAAATGTTCGATCGTGAAGCGCGCCACGATCTCGAGCCGTTCGGACGCCTTGCGCGGGGTGACCAGCGTCACGGCGTTGGAGAACACGTCCTGCATCCAGCGCACGTCCGCATCGGGCGAGACCTCGAGCGACAGGTCGAGCACCTGCACGTCGTAGCCCGAGCGCGGGCGAAACATGACCTTGTGTTCGCCGAAGAAGACCGGTCGGGCGTAGCGATAGACCGTCGTGTGCTCGACCTGCAGGATGACGGACATGGCCCTACAGGTTCGGGGCCAACCAGCGTTCGACGTCGTCCAGCGTCGCGTCGCGACGCCGCGCGACGTCGGCTACCTGATCGCTGCCGATCCTGCCGACCGCGAAGTAGCGCGATTCGGGGCTCGCGAAGTAGAAGCCCGACACCGACGACGCCGGCAGCATCGCGAAGCTTTCGGTGATGGTCATGCCGATGCTCGGCGCGTCGATCACATCGAACATCGGCTTCTTGACGGTGTGGTCGGGGCACGCGGGATAGCCGGGCGCCGGACGGATGCCGCGATACTTCTCGGCGATCAGCTCGGCGTAGGAGAACGTCTCGTCCGGTGCGTAACCCCACAGGTCGCGGCGCACGCGCGCATGCAGCGTCTCCGCGAAGGCTTCGGCGAGCCGGTCGGCGATGGCCTTCAGCATGATCGACGAGTAGTCGTCGTGCTCGGCCTCGTAGCGTGCCGCGAGCTTGTCGACGCCGAGGCCGGTCGTCACCGCGAACACGCCGATCCAGTCGTTCACGCCCGAGCTCAGTGGCGCGATGTAATCCGCGAGCGCGCGGTTGGGCGTGCCTTCGGGCTTCTGCGTCTGCTGGCGCAGGCCGCTCCACGTCAACAGCGGCGTGATGCGCGACTCGTCGGTGTACAGCACGATGTCCTCGTCGACGCTCGCGGCCGGATAGAAGCCGACGACCGCGTTGGCGGTGAGCCAGCGGTTCGACAACACCTTCTTGAGCATCATCTGCCCGTCGCTGTACACGCGCCGCGCCGACTCGCCGACGACCTCGTCGTTGAGGATCGCGGGAAACGGGCCGTGCAACTCCCAGGTCTGGAAGAACGGACCCCAGTCGATCGCCTCGGCGATCTCTGCGAGGTCGTAGTTCATGAACACGCGACGACCGATGAACTTCGGCTTGACCGGCTTCGCGACCGACCAGTCGATCTTCAACCGATTGGCGCGCGCGGCTTCGAGCGAGACCAGCGGCGCGGCCTTCTTGTTGGCGTGAAGCTCGCGCAGCTTCGCGTAGTCGGCCTCGATCTCGGCGAGGTACTTCTCCTTGCCGGTGTCGGCGAGCAGGCTCTGCGCGACGCGCACCGAGCGGCTCGCATCGGTGACGTGGACGACCGGCCCTTCGTAGTTCGGCGCGATCTTGACCGCGGTGTGCGCGCGCGACGTCGTGGCGCCACCGATCAGCAACGGGATCTTCAACATGCGGAAATGCGGGTCGCGCTGCATCTCCTTGGCGACGTAGGCCATTTCCTCGAGGCTCGGCGTGATCAGGCCGGACAGCCCGATGATGTCGGCGCCCTCGGCCTTGGCCATCGCGAGAATCTCCGAACACGGGACCATCACGCCCATGTTGACGACCTCGAAGTTGTTGCACTGGAGGACCACCGTCACGATGTTCTTGCCGATGTCGTGGACGTCGCCCTTGACCGTCGCGATGACGATCTTGCCTTTGGCCTTCGCGTCGCCGCCGGACGCGACGAACGCGGCCTTCTCGGCCTCGATGTACGGGATCAGGTGCGCCACGGCCTGCTTCATCACGCGTGCGCTCTTGACCACCTGCGGCAGGAACATCTTGCCGGCGCCGAAGCGGTCGCCGACGACGTTCATGCCGTCCATCAACGGCCCCTCGATGACCTGGATCGGGCGGCCGCCCGCGGCCTCGATCTTGGCGCGCATCTCTTCCGTGTCCTCGACGATCCACTGCGTGATGCCGTGGACCAGCGCATGGGACAGCCGGGACTCGACCGGCTCCCCGCGCCATTCGAGGTTGGTCTCCTCCTTCTTGCCACCGGCCTTCAGGGTCGTCGCGAAGTCGACGAAGCGCTCGGTGGCGTCGGGACGTCGATTGAGCACGACGTCCTCGACCATCTCCTTCAACTCGGGCGCGAGGTCGTCGTAGACGCCCAGCATGCCGGCGTTGACGATGCCCATCGTCAGGCCCGCCTTGACCGCGTGATACAGGAAGACGGTGTGGATGGCTTCGCGCGCCGGGTCGTTGCCGCGGAACGAGAAGCTGACGTTCGACACGCCACCGGAGATCTTCGCGTGCGGCAGGTTCGCGCGGATCCACTTGCACGCCTCGATGAAGTCGACGGCGTAGTTGTTGTGTTCCTCGATGCCGGTCGCGATGGCGAAGATGTTCGGGTCGAAGATGATGTCCTCGGGCGGGAAGCCGATCTTCTGCGTGAGCAGGTCGTAAGCGCGCTGGCAGATCTCGATCTTCCGCTCGTACGTGTCGGCCTGGCCCTTCTCGTCGAACGCCATCACCACGGCCGCCGCGCCGTAGCGCTTGCACAGCGTGGCCTGCTTCAGGAACTGCTCCTCGCCCTCCTTCATCGAGATGGAGTTGACGATGGACTTGCCCTGCACGCACTTGAGGCCGGCCTCGATCACGTCCCACTTCGACGAGTCGATCATGATCGGCACGCGCGCGATGTCGGGCTCCGACGCGATCAGATTCAGGAAGCGGACCATCGCCGCCTTCGAATCGAGCATCGCCTCGTCCATGTTGATGTCGATGATCTGCGCGCCGTTCTCGACCTGCTGCCGCGCGACCGCCAGCGCGTCCTCGTAGCGCTCCTCGACGATCATCCTCGAGAAGGCCTTGGAGCCGGTGACGTTGGTGCGTTCGCCGACGTTGACGAACAGCGAGTCCTCGTCGATGGTGAACGGCTCGAGGCCGGACAGGCGCAGCGCGCGATAAGGGATGTGCGCGGGCGTGGTCGACATGATCAGGCGGCGAGAGCCAGCGTGGACGGAAGGCGGCGCGGCGGAATCTTTGAAACCGCTGCCGCGATGGCCGCGATGTGTTCCGGTGTCGTCCCGCAGCAGCCGCCGGCGAAATTGATGAAGCCCGCTTCCGCGAACTCCGCGACCAGCGACGACGTGATGTCCGGCGTCTCGTCGAAGCCGGTGTCGCTCATCGGATTGGGCAGTCCCGCGTTCGGATACACGCTCACGTTGACGTCGGCGACCTTGGACAGCTCGGCGATGTACGGCCGCATCAGCGCCGCGCCGAGCGCGCAGTTGAGCCCGATCGACAGCGGCTGCGCATGCCGCACCGAATTCCAGAACGCCTCGACCGTCTGCCCCGACAGGATGCGGCCCGACGCGTCGGTCACGGTGCCGGAGATCATCAGCGGCATGCGGGCGTGGCCCGTCTCGTCGTAGTACTGCTCGATCGCGAACAACGCGGCCTTCGCGTTCAACGTGTCGAAGATGGTCTCGACCAGGAACAGGTCGCTGCCGCCGTCGACCAGGCCGCGCACCTGCTCGTAATAGGACTCGCGCAACTGGTCGAAGTCCACGTTGCGCGCACCGGGGTCGTTGACGTCCGACGAGATCGACGCGGTCTTCGGCGTCGGGCCGAGCGCGCCGGCCACGAAGCGCGGCTTGTCCGGCGTCGAGTACTTGTCGCAGGCCTCGCGCGCGATGCGGGCGGCCGCGACGTTCATCTCGTAGGCCAGGTCTTCCATGTGGTAATCGCCCTGCGCGATGCTGGTCGCGCCGAACGTGTTGGTCTCGACGAGATCGGCGCCGGCGGCGAGGTACTGCTCGTGGATCTCGCGGATCACCTGCGGCTGCGTCAGCGTCAGCAACTCGTTGTTGCCCTTCACGTGCACCTGCTTGCCCGGCACCGCGAAGTCCTTGAAGCGCTCGCCGCGATACGCGGCCTCGTCGAGCTTGTAGCGCTGGATCATCGTGCCCATCGCACCGTCGATGATCAGGATGCGTTGTTCGAGGAGCGCGGGCAGGACGGTGGCGGCATCGATGGGCATGGGGACTCCGGGGCGGGAGGATTGGCGCGGCTGCAGATCATCGGTCGTGACCAACGGCCCGAATGCATCTCATCGGACGACGAGGGTGGCCGCTGCCGAGAGCAGGCGGGGGACCAGCGGGGTGCCGGCGGATTCTACTGCGGACCTGTCGACGACGAGGCGTGAACGGCAGGGCGCCGTCACATGGTTCACTCGCGCGATGCACCCCGATTGTCATCCCGGCGAAGGCCGGGATCCGATTTGCTCGTTCGCGCACGGGGCGCGAACCCGGGACCCGACCTCCGCCGGGGTGACAAAAATTTCTATCGCGCGAACGTCCTCAATGCAGCACGAGCGGCTGCTGCATCATCGAATCGAAACGCGACAGATAGTCGTCGATCTCTTCGGTGGACGGCTCCGAATCGATCAGCGAACGCACGTGTTCGCGGAACGAATCGGCCAGCATGCCGCCGATGTAGATCTCGCGCTTGGCGTTCTTGTCCATGATTTCGAAACCACCGGGCTGCTCGGCGCCGTCGCGTGCCGCGAAGCTCGCGAATTCGACCACGCAATAGTTCGGGCTGTTGTAGATCATGTTCATCGACGACTCCGATTGCGAGGCCCGATCGGGTGACCGGCGCCTCTGTCTTCAAGCAAGTTCGGGGCCAAAGGGTCCGAATCAAGGGCGGCACGAGACCCGGTGCCGTCCCGACCGATCGGACGGGACATCGACGTTCGGCGAGGCCGCTACCCTGATTCGGCAGATGGGCAGCCGGCTTGAGTGCGGTCGCGCAGAAAACCACGATGTACGGATGAGCGGCCGGGTGCGACCGGCCGTGACGATAGCGAGCGCTGTCGTGAGCCCGGCACTAACGGCGCGGGGACTTGTTGAGTTCGATGCCGAGCTGCTTCAGCTTGCGATAGAGGTGGGTCCGTTCCAGCCCGGTCTTCTCGGCCACGCGCGTCATGCTGCCGTTCTCCTGTGCGAGGTGGTACTCGAAGTAGGCGCGCTCGAAGGCGTCGCGAGCTTCGCGCAACGGAAGATCGAGCGGCACGTTGCCCCGAATCGGGAACGCGCCCTGCGGACCCGCAGGGTCGAGACCGTGCGCGAACGGCCCCACGGTGACGCTCGGACTCATCGTCATCGGCGACGTATCGGGGACCGGCGCGAACGACTGGCCGTTGCCACGCATGCCGCCAGGGCCGCTCTCCGCCGAGGACGCGGGCTGCACGCCCGACGCGATCCGCGAACCGCGCGCCGCGCTGGCCTGGGCCAACGCCCGCATCGAGCCGCGGTCCAAACCCTTCTGGACCGATCGAAGCAGCTTCTGCAGGGCGATGGGCTTCTCGAGGAAGTCGATCGCTCCGATCCGCGTGGCTTCGACGGCGGTGTCGATGGTGGCGTGTCCGGACATCATGATCACCGGCATCGTCAGCGCGCCGACGGCGGCCCATTCCTTGAGCAGCGTCACACCGTCGGTGTCGGGCATCCAGATGTCGAGCAGCACGAGATCGAACGTCTCGAGCTGGCGCTTCGAGCGCGCGGCGGCCGCGTTCTCCGCGACGGACACGACGTGGCCTTCGTCGCCGAGGATCTCCGAGAGAAGCTCGCGAATACCGATTTCATCATCGACTACAAGAATGTTGGCCATGCGTCCTGAAGAAGGAAAGGGACTGCGCGATGCCGGTAGCCTGCATGCAGGGATGATCGAGGCGTCGCCTCGACCCTCCGGGACACGATGCCCGGCGCGCGTGGTCAGGCGACCATGGCGGGCCGGTGTACCACGCGCGTGAAGACGATGGCGACGACTGCGCCTCCCTCGTCACGATTCTTCAATTCGATCCGCGCCTGATGCTCGTCGACGATCTTCTTGACCACCGCCAGACCGAGTCCCGTACCCCGTGACTTGGTCGTCACGTAAGGTTCGAAGGCGCGAGTGAGGATTCTAGCTGGAAAGCCGCTGCCGTTGTCCGAGACGGTCAGACGGACCATCGGGTCGCGGCCTATGTCGCCGCCGGGATGACGCGGCACGAATGCCTCGGTCGCAACGAAGATCGATGGCGCCTGATTGTCGTGCGTGGCGTCCTGCGCGTTCTGGACGAGATTGTGAATGACCTGACGCAGCCGCGTGGCGTCGCCGAGGACCAGCGGCAGGTCGCGTCCGAGCGTGACGATGGGCCGTGACGCGCGCTGCCCGTCGACCGCCTGCAGCGGCGCGCCAGGCAGGTCCTCGGCATGCACGTCGTAGAGCGTCATCACTTCGGCGACCAGCGCGTTGAGGTCGAGCGCGATCGTCGCGGCTTGCGGGACCTTCGCGTAGTCGCGGAAGTCGTCGACCATCCGCTTCATCGCGGACACCTGATTGACGATGGTGGCCACGCCACGGTCCAGCGCCGCGACCTCGCGGGGCTGCAGATGCGCCTCCAGCTTCATCTTCAGGCGCTCGGCCGACAGCTGGATCGGCGTCAGCGGGTTCTTGATCTCGTGCGCGAGGCGTCGAGCGACCTCCGCCCACGCGACCGAACGCTGCGCCGTGATGACCTCGGTCATGTCGTCGAAAACGACCAGGTATCCGTCCCGCCGATCAGCGCCACTGCCGACCGGGCAGCGCGAGCCTCGGGCGAGGATCGCGAGCGGGTCGGCGCCTTCACGGATGTCGAGCTCGATCTGACGCTGCCAGTCGATGCCGGCCGTCGCCGGGTCGGCGAAGCTGGCCTCGATGGCGGTGCCGAGCGCCCGCAGGCTGACGTCGCCGGGGCTGCCGCGCTCCTCGTCGTGCGCGTGATGTCGATCCTGCTCGACGAAGCGGCGACCGAGCCGAGCCGCGAGCGGCGTGTTCAGGATGCGCGCGGCGCCGTCGTTGGCCGTCACGAGCCGGAAGGTGTCGTCGAACACGAGCACGCCGGCCGACAGGTTGGACAGGATGCTTTCGAGATAGGTGTTGGCGGCGACCAGCGCCGCACGGTTGCGCTCGACCGACACCCGCGCGTCGTCGAGCTGACGCACCATCGCGTTGAACGATTGCGTCAGCGTGCCGAGCTCGTCGTTGGTCTCGATCTGCCGCATCGGGCTGTAGTCGCCGCCGGCCACGGCCTTCGTGCCTTCGGCCAGCAGCAGCAGCGGCTCGGTCAGCCAGCTCGCGAGGAGGAACGCGACGGCCATGGCCGCGCAGATCGACAGCAGCAGCGTCAGCGTCAGCGTCACCCAGTAGATCTTCTGCAGACCGGTCCGCGACAGCGACAGCTCCTGGTAGTCGCGCATGCCGTTCTGCACGGCCTCGGCGTTCGCGGCGAGCGCGGCTGGAACGTCCTGCACGAGCTGCACGTAGACCGCCTCGGGTCTGAGCATGAACGTCTGCGCCGGCACCGGCAGCACGACCCGCAGGCGCAGGCCGCGGGTCTCGTCGGTCTGTGGCCGGCCGACGGCGTCGTCACCGGCCTCGGGCAGAACGCTCTCGACGGCGGCGTAGCTGCGCGCGATCCGCAGCTGCCGCATCACGTTGGACGGAGGCAGCACCGGCAACTGCGCTTCGCTGTCGCTGCCACCGACCGCTTCGGCCAGCATGCGACCGTTGGCGGTGAACAGCAGCGCCTGCTGCGCGCCGGTCTGCTGGCGCAGTCGATTGAGCACCTGGCCCTGCTGCGACTCGCCGACATCGGACACGCCGAAGGCCACGGTGCGTGCCTTGCTCATCAGGTCGGCCAGCATCGCGTCGAGCGTCGTGCGGCCGATCGTCAGCCCCGACTCGAGGGCGCTGTCGACGCGGATGTCGAACCACGTGTCGATGCTCTTGCCGAGGAACTGCACCGAGACCAGATAGATCAGCGCTCCGGGCACGACGCCCATGATCCCGAACGAGACCGCGAAGCGGACCATCATCCGCGTGCCGAACTGGCCGGCGCGATAGCGGCGCGCGAGCCGGATCACCAGTGCGATGACGATCAGCAGCAGCGCCGCGGCGGCCGTCGCGTTGAGCGCCAGCAGCAGCGGATAGTGACGCTCGAACAGCGGCGTGTTCGACGATGCCGATGCCAGCAGGAACAGCAGGACACCGGCGACCGACGCCGCGAGCGCGATGCCGTAACGCAGCGTCCGGGTACGCCAGAACGGACGCGAACTGCGACGCAGGACCTGGGGTCGGCCGTGCGGGATCAGGCGATGGGGGTCATGCTCGGGCATTCCCCAATCGTACTAGTGTCCCGGGTCGGCTCAGCGCGGCTCGAAACCGAAGCGCTTCCAGTCGGACTCGAGAGTCCAGTCGCGGCTCGTCATCGCGTTGATCTGGAACGGCTTCGGCAGCTGCGTCGTGTCGAGGCGCATGCGCACGGCGGCAGCGTAGGTCTGGCCCGGCGTCAGCGCCGAGCGCTCGGCGACCTTCCAGTCGCGGACGTGGGACATCACGCCGAGGGCTTCGGCGAGCGACGGAAAGCCGAGTTGCAGATTGCCGGTCGAGACGCGGTACTGCCGCGTCAGGGCGTGATACGAGAGCCGGTAGTTGAGCGCCGCGTTGACCGCCTTCTCGTCCAACCAGTACCAGCGCGACCGGGTCAGCTGAGCCTCGATGACGAAGTAGAGCGTAAGGCCGTGATCGAGGGCATCCGCGACGCGCGGCTTCAGGTCGACATCGAAATCGCCCTGGAGGTAATAGCCGTCGTCACGCGTCTCCAGCATGAACTCGTCGGCCTCGATGCGATCGGTCGATGCATGCGCGGCCGGCGTCATCGCCAGCATGCAGAACAGCCACGCCAGCCAGAACGCGCAGCGACGCCATCGTCGCGGGGTCGCGGCGGATCGGCGTCCGACCGCGGACGCAGGATGCGGGCTCGCGAACCGCATCAGTCGATCTTTTCGAACAGGGCGAAGAACAGGCCGTCGTGGTCGGGTCGCGCGGAGGAATCGGCCCCGAAGTCCGACGCGCCGGCGCGCGTCGGAAGCAGTTGCCCCGGCGCCGGCAGCAGCCGCGCGTCGGCGTTGCGGGCTGCGAATATCTCGGCATGCCGCACGGATTCTTCGGGGAAAACGGAGCAGGTCACCAAAAGGAATCTACCACCGGGGTCGAGCAACGACCACAAAGCGTCGGTGATCTGTTGCGCCTTACGCGACAGGTGTCCGACATCGCTTTCGCGGCGGAGCCAGCGGATATCCGGATGCCGACGCAGGATTCCGGAAGCGGTGCACGGCACGTCGGCGAGGATGCGGTCGAAACGCCGGCCGTCCCACCACGTCGTCGGTGTCGCGGCATCACCGACGACGAGGTGTGCGGACAAGCCGAGCCGATCGAGGTTCTCCCGGACCCGGACCAGGCGGCTCGCATCCGAGTCGAGCGCCGTCAGGTCGAGGTCGGCGCGTTCGAGCAGATGAACCGTCTTGCCGCCGGGCGCGGCGCACGCGTCGAGCACGCGCATGCCGTCGTGCGCATCGAGCAGCGGCGCCGCGCGCTGCGCGCCTTCGTCCTGGACCGAGACCAGGCCCGCGCCGAAGCCGGGGATGCGCGACACGGGCACCGCGCGCTCGAAGCGGACTCCGTCGTCGCCGACCGCGCGGGCGGCGACGCCGGCCATCGCCAGGTCGCGCAGATAGTCGTCGCGCGTGGTCTTCCGTCGATTGACGCGCACCACCAGCGGGGGCACCTCGAGCGACGCGGCGACGACGTCCTGCCAGGCGGACGGATAGGCGCCGCGCAGCCTCTTGACCCACCACGACGGCATTTCGTAACGCGCCTCGTCGGCAGCCGCGGGATCATCGAACACGCGCTGCAGCGCGGCCGGCTCGTCGGCGATCCGGCGCAGCAACGT